>NZ_JBALOW010000002.1:0-20341 GCF_036965085.1 Bacillus sp. JJ1532 | reverse complement strand
ATAAAGCGTTCATGGCGCTCATTTTCTATGAGACTAGAAGAAAACGCTCACTATGAACGTTCATGATCCGATATTGGCTGAGGTTAGATAAAGCAATATACGATTAATATCGTAGAAAAATCCACCTATTGAGCAGAAATAAAAAAGGAAAATATAGTATAATTAAAAAGGTGGTTTTTAGGAAAATTTTGTTAAGGGGGCGATCATTATGACAATTATAAAATTTTTGAGCACAAAACACTATATGGGGATAACGCCTAATTAAAAGGTTGCTTAGGGTTTCCTCTAAATTTGGAAGGGGAAAAATAATGAATACAGGCAAAGTGAAAATTGTGGAATTAAATACGGAAAACTGGTATGAATGCTGTAAATTAGAGGTATTTAAAGAACAAATTGAATATATGGAGCCTAATGCAATTTCGATAGCCCAGTCGAAGTTTGAACCTACTTTAAAACCATATGCCATTTATTTAGATGAAAAAGTAGTGGGGTTTTTAATGTATAATTCTGTTCAGGAAGAACTTGATGGTTATTGGATTTATAGGATTATGGTAGATAAAGAGTACCAGGGTATGGGTATTGCCAGAACTGCAACTGAGTTAATGATTTCAGAGATGGCAAAATTGCCAAATGCGAAAAAAATTGTTGTAGGATATCACCCAGATAATATAGGAGCTCATAGTTTATATAAAAGTTTGGGATTTGTAGATAATGGTGATCGGTTCGGAAAAGAAATGGCCGTTATTAAATATGTAAATTAATAGAACAATTATCGAACAGCTCGGCTAAGCATTACTTTTTTCAGCTAAATAGTGCCTTAAATCAATCTAAAAGGCCATCGGAAATATTATCCCGATGACCTTTATTTTTTCGAATGAATTTGGTTTACTCGCAAACTAAATGCCAACAGGCTTTTTCTTATTCAAAAATTTAATAAAATCCATACAGGCTTTGGAAAGTGGATGCGATTTCTTATAATACAACATAATATTTCGATATGAATGTTCATCATCAATTTTGTAAAAGAACAACTTATTTGTTTCTTCTAAGTAACGAGTAACTCCAGCGCGTACGAAAGTAATTCCTTTTCCATTACAAGCAATATAATAGGAAGTAAGTAACTGATCAAGATACATTGATACTTTAGGAGTGAAGCCTGCCTTTCTGCACATTTTTAAGCTTCTCGTATGCATATCATTTCCCTTTTTCAATAATAAAAAATTTTCATCTTCAAATTCTTTTAGACTCACCTTAGGATATTTTTCACTTAAATATTGACCGCTAGCCACATCCTCGAAAGTTAGACGATACTTTCCTAATATATTGTTAACTTCATAGAATGACGGAACCGCCAGCAAAATTTGTTCCTCAGCCCAAACAAAAGAATCAAAGATTTTAGGATCTCTTTTTTCAACATCTATAATAATATCAACAATACCTGAACGCAGACACTTCATTAAATCATCTGCATTTGCCTCCATGAGATTCAAGGTATAATCTGGATATTCTACTTTTAACTCTTGTACGATTGTTGGAAAAATATAAGCGCAAAAGAAGGAAGCACCCCCAATATTGATGGTCCCCCGATTATTATCCAATAAATTATTAAAATATGATCTCATTTCTTTCTCTATACTCATGATTTTCTCTATAGATTCAATATAATATTCACCTGCTGCTGTTAATTGTACTGGATTACTACTTCTGTCAAAAATAGGAAGTCCGATTTCGTCTTCTACCTTTTTAATCGCTGCACTAAGTGCTGGTTGTGAAATATATAATTCTTCAGCTGCTTTAGAAAAACTATTGTTTAAATAAACCGCATAAACGTAATACATATTTTTTAGCATAATTACCCTTCTTCCTTGCTTGAGTATTTTTAGCTGTTTATGTAAAAAGATCTTAATATTTCCAAATAGAGAGTTTTTGAGAATAAGATTCCATACCCTGAATAGTTTCATAGGAGATAGTGGATTTTATCCAAATTCCCTATCCCTTTTTATGAGTATAAAGAAAAATATATATCGTTATTAACTTTTTCATATTGGAGTTAATGAGTAAGAATCACTTATGATTATAATATAAAAGACCAATATAGAAAAATTAGGTAAATATAAAATATTCATAAACAAAATGAAAGAGAGGGACGATCATGAATTTAGTAGAAGAGAAGTTTAAAAAACTTGGCGCTGAATATGCACCTGGACAAGAAGTACGCCAAAGCACAAATGAGGTTGAACTGCGTGGTGAGAAAATTCCCGGTACACCGGTTGATTTTTCGCACGGTGATGTAGACGCTTTTGAGCCAATTCCAGGCTCATTAGATGTATTCATCGAAGGCGTTCATCTTGGCGGCAAGCAGGCCTACACCGAGTATCGTGGAAGTAAAATGATCCGGGAGAATGTAGCCGAGAAGCTTTCAGATTACATGGGGACAACGATTAACGCAGACCGGAATTTTATTATTACTCCAGGAACACAGGGAGCACTTTTCTTAGCAATGGGATCTACCATTTCTAGAGGAGATAAGGTTGCAATTGTAGTACCAGACTATTTTGCCAACCGAAAACTAGTTGAATACTTTGACGGTGAAATAGTTCCAATTCAGTTGGACTATTTCAAGACAGACACTTCCGCAGGGTTGGATATAACTCAGTTGGAGGACGCGTTTAAGTCGGGAGTTAAACTCTTTTTATTCTCTAATCCTAATAATCCTACAGGGGTCATTTATTCACAGGATGAAATTCGTAGGATTGCAGAACTTGCACAGGAGTATGGAGCAACAGTTATCGTGGATGAACTGTACTCACGTCAGATTTTTGAGGGACGGACCTATACGCACCTATGTGCGCAGAATATTGTAGATCCCGAAAATGTCATTACCATCATGGGGCCATCGAAAACAGAGTCGTTAAGCGGGTACAGGCTAGGTGTAGCATTCGGATCAGCTAAAATAATTGACCGAATGGAAAAACTTCAGGCCATAGTATCTCTTCGTGCGGGCGGCTATAGCCAAGCCGTATTGAAATCTTGGTTTGCCGAGCCGGATGGATGGATGAGGGAACGTATTTACCAGCACCAGTCAATCCGTGATGATCTTCTTGCAAAATTACGCGCTGCTGAGGGTTTTAAAGTGAGAGCCACGGAGGCAGGCAGCTACCTATTCCCAAGACTTCCTGAATTAGATGTTTCAATAAATGATTTCGTGAAGATACTTCGCCTCCAAGCTGCTGTTACTGTAACGCCCGGTACAGAATTTGGCCCACAATTCATCGACAGCTTCCGTATAAACTTTTCACAGAATCATAAAGCGGCAGTTGACGCAATTGACCGTGTCATAAAGGTAGTGGAGGAGTATCGTAAATGAGTATGATGAAGGAAAATGCTAATCCAATTCCGCAGGGAAAATATGCTCTGGCATCACGGTTTGAAAACCTTATCTATACCGCTGGAATGACTCCAAGAAAAAATGGCGTACTGATTCAAATTGGAAAAGTTAGTGCTGAGCAGCCGATTGGGTTCTATCAAGAAGCAGTCAAGCAAGCAGCTGCAAATGCACTTACTGCCGCCAAGAATAGACTTTCGGAACGAGAACAACTAGTGCAAATACTCGCACTCAACGTTTACATTAATGCAGAAGAAACATTCGAAGCACATTCTAGCCTTGCAGACTTTGCTTCTGAGTATTTATACCAAGAATTAGGAAGCGTAGGCATAGGGAGCCGCGCTGCGATAGGTGTTGCATCATTGCCAGGCAATGCACCGGTTGAGATTCAATTGATTGCTGCTGTTTCTTCATGAAGATATATTAATGGAGGTTATCTGAAGATGATTAAAGTTTATAATGAAGGAATTTTATTTAACAATGATATCCTTAGTGAAATAAGAGAGCAATTTTCATCTATTGAAACTGATCCATTTCAAAAAAAAGAAAGACTATTTTTCGATAACGCCGGGGGATCTTTCAGGTTAAAAAAAGCAACAGAGAGATTCAATGAGGTAGATTCTATTCCGAATTGTCCAATGCGAGGGCACGAAACATCTAAATATTTATTGGAAATAGAACAAAAAGGAATTAATGATATCAGAACCATTTTCAATGCAAAAGATGGAAGCATTAACACATATTTTTCTGCCTCCCAGGCGATATTTGAAATAACTGGTGTGATTGCTGAGAATACAGAGGGAACAAATATTGTGACGACAGCACTTGAACACCCATCTGCATTTGATTCTGCAAAATTCTATGCGAATAAATTAGGGAAAGAACTTCGGGTCGCCAAGACGAATTTGGTTACTGGAGGAGTAGATGTAGAAGAAATTACTAAGCTAATCGATCAGGATACTATTTTGTTAAGCGTTATTTATGCTTCAAATGTTTCTGGGGCGATTTTGGATATTGAGTCAATTGTAAAAGAGGCGAGAAAGAAAAAGCCCGATTTATTTATTGTTGTAGATGCCGTGCAACATGCCCCGCACGGAATAATCGACATTGAAAAAACCCCTGTTGACGCAATGAATTTTGCTCCTTATAAATTTTTCGGTGTCCGTGGATGTGGAATTGCTTATATATCTGAAAGGGCTGCAAAATTGCCTCACCACAGATTATATGGAAAAGAAGATGGAGATTTACAATTAGGCAGTCCTGTTCCAGCTCATTTTGCAGCACTCAGTGAGATTGTTAATTACGTCTGTTGGATTGGGAGCAAGTTTTCCGATGAACAAGATAGAAGAACCCTATTTGTTGAGGGGATGAACAGGATTGCTTTGCAGGAAAGAGCACTCTTAGAAATCTTGTTAAATGGAACAGATTATGTAAGCGGGCTAAGAAATATTCCTGGTATAACTGTACATCTGGATTATGAAGATTTATCCAAAAGGGATTTCATTGTAGCCATTAGCATAGATGGCATAGACCATGCTGAGGCTGTCAAAGAATATGAAAAGAATGGTGTAATCGTTTTTGAACGTATTGTATCAAGTATTTATTCAAGAAGGATGATGGAGTCCTTTGGTTTAACAGGAACAGTTAGAGTATCTCCTCTTCATTGCCATAGCACTGAAGAAATAGAGAAGTTTTTAATAGTCACTAAGAAAATTGTTGAAAATCGAATCTAATAGCAGAAGTTGAAATAGCCTTTGCTTAACTAAGTAAAGGCTATTAAAAATGGAATTACTGCCTTTTAACAGAAAAATTATCTTTTCATTAAAGGCTAACTTATAATTAATTTAGGAAGTAAAAGGTAAGGGAAGTTTTATTAAAAACAATAATATTCGGGGGATCACCAATGCAAACAATCAAAAATGTATATTGTGTAGGAAGAAACTATGCGCTACATGCAAAAGAATTAAATAATGAAATTCCTAAATTTCCTTTTCTATTTGGAAAGACTACACATGCAGTGGCTTATGCCAATGGTCAGGAAATCGTGTTACCAGCAAACCGTGGCTCCATTCATTTTGAAGTGGAATTAGTCATTCGAATCGGCAAACCTTACGAAAAAGGAGCTACAGTTGACGACCTTGTAGACAGCATGGCTGTTGGGATTGACTTTACTTTACGCGATGTTCAAAGTGAATTAAAGAAAAAAGGACATCCATGGCTATTAGCAAAGAGCTTCCCTAACTCAGCAATATTAAGCGAATTCATCAAGTTTCCTGGTGTGAACGAATGTAAAAGCAAAGAGTTTTCTCTATTAAAGAATGGAGAAAAGGTTCAGATCGGTAATATAAAGGACATGATTTTTGATATGCAAACATTAATAGATTACACAGCCTTACATTTTGGCCTTGATGAAGGCGATATTCTTTTTACCGGCACTCCTGAAGGGGTTGGACCCATATCGGACGGGGATCAACTTGCACTACTATGGGGGGAACAAGTTCTTGGAAGTTGTTCGATAAAGCTTGGTTAGATTATTTAATAATGATGGACACACTAACAGGAAAATAGCTTTTCAAAAATTAATTTGAAAAATCCGTTGCTATTTTTTGTAATCTATAATAATATGTATAAAAAATCCATTTACTTAAGCACGGATAAGGACATGAGCTACTTTAACGGTTTCCAGAGAGGGAAGGCTTGCTGAAATCTTCCTAACGCAGAAAAGTATCTTACCACCTTTGAGCTGTATTGGGGAAACTAAGTATCCAATGCCGTCTATGCAACGTTACTGCACCAGAGCCATAAGGATCTTTTTCCTTATGGGAAATTGGGTGGAATCACGGGTATAACGCACTCGTCCCTTGCAATAGGGATGGGTGCGTTTTTTATTTTACAAATTAATAATTTTGCGATGAAGAGGACATGAATTATTTTTACGGCCTTCAGAGAGGGAAGGATAGCTGCGAACTTCCTAGCTTAGGAAAATAATTTACCGCCTTGAAGCTATATCGGTGAACTTTAGTAGCTGATATCGTCCATGCTGCGTTACAGCACCAGAGCCATAAGTGTTTTTTCTTATGGGAATTTGGGTGGAACCACGGGTATATAACGCACTCGTCCCTTGCGATAGGGATGAGTGCGTTTTTTTATTTTTAAAAAGGAGTGAATCAATATGAGTATTAAAGTTCAATTTCAGGATGGACAAATAAAGGAATTTTCAAATGGCATCACTGTGGAAGAAATTGCGGAGTCCATTAGTACAAGTTTGAGAAAAAATGCGGTTGCTGGGAGGGTAGATGGAAAGCTGGTGGATTTAAGCCACAAGTTAGAACAGGATGCTGAACTCTCCGTTTTAACTCTTGATTCGGAAGAAGGACTTCAAATTTTAAGACATTCCTCAGCACATGTGCTGGCTCAAGCCGTTCAAAGAATATATGGAAAGGTAAAATTAGGGATAGGACCTGTAATTGAAGATGGATTTTACTATGACTTGAAATTGGAACGCAGTTTGACTTCAGATGATTTACTTGAAATCGAAAAAGAGATGGAAAAAATCATAAACGAGAATTTAGAAATTAAAAGAATGGAGGTTTCCTATGAAGAGGCTGAAAAGTTGTTTAAGGATAAAGGAGAGCCATTCAAGCTAGAAATATTAAAGGACATTCCAAAAGGGGAAAAGATCACTTTATATCAACAAGGAGAGTTTATTGATCTGTGCCGAGGCCCACACCTTCCGTCTACTGGCTTGATAAAGGCATTTAAATTAACTCGTGTATCGGGTGCGTATTGGCGAGGTAACAGTCAAAACGAGGTTCTCCAAAGAGTTTATGGTGTTGCCTTTATAAAGAAGAGGGATTTAGATGAGTATTTACATTTCTTAGAAGAAGCGGCCAAACGAGATCATCGTAAGCTAGGAAAACAATTGGAGCTGTTTATGTTTTCCGAGGAAGCGCCGGGAATGCCATTTTACTTGCCAAAAGGGCAGATTATTAGAAATGAATTAGAAAATTTTTCACGAGAGCTTCAAAGCAAGGCTTATTATGATGAAGTTCGGACTCCTTTTATGATGAATCAGCAGCTTTGGGAGAGGTCAGGACACTGGGATCATTATCATGAGAATATGTATTTTTCCGAAGTCGATCAAACTAAGTTTGCGATGAAGCCAATGAACTGTCCTGGGCATATGCTCATATTTAAAAACAGTCTCTACTCTTATCGAGATTTGCCGATTCGATTGGCAGAGTTTGGGCAAGTTCACCGTCATGAGTTCAGTGGTGCTTTAAATGGAATGCTTCGGGTGCGCACTTTTTGTCAGGATGATGCTCATATTTTTGTTCGTGAGGATCAGATTGAAAGTGAGATTAAGGAGGTATTTCAATTAGTAGACCAAGTATATCGCACATTTGGCTTTGAGTATTCAGTGGAGCTTTCGACTCGCCCTGATAATTCAATGGGTGATGACAGCCTTTGGGAAATTTCTGAACGAGCATTAACAAATGTACTTGTGGATTTAGGGATCCACTATCACTTAAACGAAGGCGATGGTGCCTTCTATGGGCCAAAAATTGATTTTCACATTAAAGATGCCTTAAAACGAAGCCATCAATGTGCAACAATTCAGCTTGATTTTCAAATGCCGGAGAAATTTGATTTGAGTTATATCAATGAAAAAAATGAAAAGGTCCGCCCTGTGGTGATTCATCGAGCCATTTATGGATCTATCGACCGTTTCTTTGGGATATTAATCGAACACTTTGCTGGGGCTTTCCCAGTTTGGCTGGCACCGACACAGGTTCAAATTATTCCTGTTTCAAAGGTTCACTTAGACTATTGTTTAGAAATACAGGCAGAACTACGGAAATCTGGAGTCAGAGTGGAGATTGATAATCGTGATGAAAAGCTAGGATACAAAATAAGAGAAGCACAGATGCAGAAGATTTCATACATGCTCATACTGGGAGATCAAGAGTCGAAAGAAAAAGCAGTAAATGTCAGAAAACATGGGTCTTCACAATCTCAAACTGTTTTATTCGAGGACTTTAAAAAAGAAATATTACTTCAAATAAAGGACAGAATTCTGTAGTACTAGGAATGATGATGGAGGAAACAAAGCTGCCTTGTGAAAACTTTCCTGACATTGCTCATGGATACCTTCGAACGATAAAAATATTGTTGAAGGTAGTCAAGATACGGTTATGACTCCATTTATATGAAAAAAGGGGGTTCATAACTCCCTTTCAGCTTAAAAATACAGGCCTAAGGGAGTTAAGAGACGTTTATAACTCCCTTCATGTAGAAAAAAAGGATCAGAAGGTAGTTAAGAGGCATTTATAACTCCCTTCGTGTAGAAAAAAAGAAGCGGAAGGTGGTTAAGAGGCCTTCATAACTCCCTTCAGCATGAAGAAACCAGGTCCAAAGGTAACGATGGATGGTAAAAACGCGCTTTTTCCCTTTTAGGAAAAACATTGAAACTTTACTAGATTTAAAAACGTAAACCAAGATATAAACTAAAAAGGAATTTAGCCAATGAACTTAACAAAAGTAAAAATAGAAGAGTTACTAATCAGTATTCATCATGTATTAACCAATCATTTAAATTGGAAAGTTGATGAAATAAGTTTTTTAGCAAATGGTGTCATAAACGCTGTATTTCTCGTAAAAGAAAAGAATCTTGGGAAACTCGCAATAAGAACACCATGGAGATCTGAAGAAAATATGATGGATAAACATTCGAGTGGCGTCATTTCATTAAAAAAAGAAGCTGCCATCTCCGAGCATTGCCAGAAATATCATATACCCGTGCCAAAAGTGCATCTGCTTTATTTAAGTGATGACATTAATTTTCTAGTTTCTGAATTTGTTCTAGGCGATGATCAAGAGATTTCTTCTTTCGAGATTGGCATACTTACATCCCAAATACATAAAGTCCCATTAGATGGATTATCCATAATAGATCAAAATGAACAAACATTATCCAGTATTATTGCTCATAGAATAGCAGAACGTGCTCAAACTCTAAGTCAATTAATAAACACGAATATCGTTATCCCTTCAACAGAAGAAATGGAAGCGATTTTAAATACTTCACAAACAAACAATTCCCTTCTGCATCTTGATGTAAGACCGCCCAATTTAATAGGGAAAAATGGCAGGATTCAAGCAATCTTAGATTGGGATAATGCTTTTATCGGAGATCCAATTATGGAATTAATGAGAATTTCTGAATCACAGGAAATAGCAGAGAAAGAATTTTTAAAGGGATATAAGGATGTTGCGATTATTGAAAATACAAAGGAAATCATTCAATCCATCTATCGATTAGATACAGCTTTAATGCTTTCCATTTTGTTTATTTCATTTATTCAAGACTCTAGGAAAAGAGGACATTACCTCAAGCGTGTTAATGGACTTAGCCAAGAAATAAAAAAATATACTGGTTAAATTAAGGGGGCAAAAAATGCCCCTTATTTAACCAATTTATATTATCTTGCAGCCCAAGCCTCAACCTCCACCTTGATTTCTGGCCGTGCTAATGCTGAGACATATGCTAATGTTGTAGCGGGCGGTGATTGATTATGAAATCCACTCCACTTTTCCAAAAAGATTTCTCTATTAATACTTTCAGTGAACCAAAAATTCACTTTGAAAACATTGCTTACGTCTACACCTTCACTTTTTAAAATGGATTTAATATTTTCAAGTGCATTGGCAAACTGCGTTTCTATATCAGCTGGAAGGATCCCATGCTTATCATTTCCGAGTTGACCAGATAACACAATTATTTCAGCATCTCTAGGTACAACGGTTACATGATGATATTGAGCGATGGGGGGAGCAACATTATTAGGATTTGATTTTATTATATTCAAAACGGATTCTCCTTTTAACTTTTATATTTATGAAGGTTTTTTAAAAATTCCCATTAATAGATTATGCGAAAAGGAGGCAGTCTCATGGTGAAGGTCTTATTCAACATTGGTATAGTTTTTATGATCATTTCTGGTATTTCGCTCGGTGCATGGTCAAATGTACAAGATAGGAAAAGCTTTAATACCCTAAGCACTAGGTTTGGTCTTTATTCTGGTTTAGTAGGAATGGTTTTAATAGGCATTGCCTTGTTAGTTTATTACTTATCTGAATGAATGAGAAGGAAGCGATTGGTCAAATAAAGTTATGACGCTTAAAATAATAATCCCATAAAAGTCCTCTATCAGTCATCTCATAACCTAAAGCTTAATTTTAAGATAAACTCAAAATATAACTCTCCGCTGTATCATTTCGCAAAAAGGGGCTTGGTTCCTCTACACTGTATAGCTGCAAATAATGCATAGCTCTTGTGCAGGCAGTATAGAACAATCTACGCAAACTTTCATCGCCGTATACTTGCGCCGAAGCGTCATAAATGATAACGGCATCAAATTCGATGCCTTTGGCCAAATACGCCGGTACGACAACAACGCCTTGTTCATATTCAATTGAGCCGCTTTTCACGAGCTTGATTTCCTCGATGCTGTTCAGAGCCTCATAGGCAGCTGTGCTTTCTGCAGCGGATTTGCATATAATCGCGATCGTATGATACCGCTGCTCCTGTAATTCAGCAACTTTGGAGGCAATGCGGTGATGCAGTTCGTCATGATCGGACACTTGAGTCAGCACAGGCTTCTCGCCATCGCGATCAAAAGCAGTAATTCGTTCGCCGCCGGGCACCAGTTTGCGGGTAAATTCAACAATTGGTTTTGTGGATCTGTAGCTAAGGGTCAAGTTAATCGCATCCGTTTCATCCGGTCCGTATAATCCAGTAAGCGTATGAAAATCGGCCATTTCGCTGGCATGGGCGAATATTGCTTGGTTAAAGTCGCCAAGCACGGTCATTCTTGCCGAAGGAAATAATCGTTTCAAAAACTCGAACTGAAACGGAGAATAATCTTGAGCTTCGTCTACAAGCACGTGTTTGATAGCGGTATTCGTCTGAAAGCCTTGAATCAACTCCTTCAAAAGTAAAAACGGAGTAGCATCTTCGTAAAACAAGTTGCCTTCATCTAACATTTTCACGGTCGATAGGCAAATGTCCTCCCATTCTTCAGGTGTTTTGCCCGCAATCCACAGATTAATTCGAGTTGGATCAGTGAAAAGCTGCTTATATATTCCTGTTATATTGATAAATTGAAGCGATCGAATCCATTTGCGAATCGGCTTCAACTTCTTGCGAACAATCATACGCCCGAGTAATTCCTGCTCTCTATCATAATCATCAAAAGAGTCTTCACTAAACCCATGCTTTTTTTGTAAGTGGGAATATGCCTTTTGGTAATCCTCTTTGCTAAGCAACTCGACTTCTTCCTGTACCCATTGCTTTGTTATTTCGAGCTTTTCAGTTTCATCTATTTGCTCTAATAGCCACTCTTTCAACTTCGCAATCCTGTTATGAAAGCGAAGCGAGGTGTTGCTGCCATAAAATCTTTCTGAGATTTGTTTGGAAGAGATGAGTGGCTTTCCTCTAAATTTAATCCCTTTGAAGACCATTCCCGATAACTCCAGCGACTGTCTGAATGTTTTAATTGTCTCAAAAAAACGTGTAGATGCCTTAAATCGAATACTCGAAGTCCTAATTCGATATGAAGGATCATCCGCCGCAGTCAACACATATTCTAATTGCTCGTAAGGACCCTCCACTTGAAAATCGTTGCCCAACCGATGATCTAAATATCCCTGAAATGTAACCTGCTGCATGTTTTCTTCCCCGAGCTCTGGTAACACTCTGGAAACGTAATGGTTAAACATAGCGTTTGGCGAAAATAAAATGATTTGATCCGCTTTAAGCCAATCTCGATACTTATAGAGCAAGTACGCGATTCGCTGCAGGGCGGCCGAGGTTTTACCGCTGCCAGCGGCACCTTGAACAATAAGTAGCCGTCCATGGTCGTGTCGGATAATCCGATTTTGCTCCTGTTGAATGGTAGCCACTATGCTGTGCATATGTTTGTCTGTGCTTTTTCCGAGTACCTGCTGCAATATTTCGTCCCCGATGGTAAGGCTTGTGTCGAACATTGATTCGATAACACCATCTCGGATAATATATTGCCACTTTTCGTTCAATAATCCGTGTATGACTCCTCCTGGTGTGACGTACTCGGCCGGACCAGGCGGGAAATCGTAGTAAACACTCGAAATGGGTGCCCTCCAGTCGTAGATCAGGAAGTTCTCGCCGCTTGTATCTGTAAGTGTTGTGATGCCGATATAAATTTTTTCTGGTGTTGAAGTTCCTTCTTCAGTGATGTTGATCCGGCCGAAATAAGGGATACCCTCCATACGGCGCAGTACGGATAGCCGATTGAAGGCGTGCCTGTGGGTGCTTTGGTTTACGGCCAAGTCCTGTGCCTGTTGTCTTAAGCCAATGATTGTCTCAAGATAATCGTCAAATGTATCTATATTTACTTTGACATCATCCCAAAAGTGCTTCCGAATATTAACTACTTCTTTTCGGCGCCGGCCAGTTTCGTTTTCCAGCTTATCGATTTGTTCTGTGATTGTTTCGATTACGCTATCTAATCGTTCCTGCTCCTGACGTAGTTCATTGTTCATACCAAGCACTCCTTTAGAAAAAATGAAATTAGAGTTGACAAATAGGGGAGTATATTGTAAAATTAAAATTGGGATAGTTTGATTTCGTACCTATTATTTATGTGTTTCTAAACTAATTTATCACAGTTTTTCAATTTTATCAATGTATATTGAACAATTGACGGATCTTTGCTGTAAATTTATTTCAAGATAAATGACTTTAATAATATCTTATAATATGAATACGTGTTAAAAAGGAACCAGTTGAGCAAATAGCTTTGCTGGTTTTTTGCTTTTTGCATTGTTGAAACTCCTCTAATAAAGGTCTTTAGGAGCAAATCTTTCCTCCTAAAAGGATATGATTGTTATCAGAATATTAGGAATTAATACTCTTACCTCCTAATAATATTCCGACTATACTAAATTTACTAATAATAATCTATTAAATAGGGAGGTTTCAAAGTATGAGGAATCGTAAAATGCCAAAAGTTTTAGCAACGGTATTAGTAGCTTCACTTGCATTCAGTTCGGTCGGATATGCTGCACCAGCTGAAGGCGAAAAAGGGAAATCCACGTATTCTCAAGATCAAAAAATAGTCGCAAGAGTGGATGCGGAGCGTGCTATTGAACACATCAAATATTTATCTAAGGAAATTGGTACAAGACCAGGGGGACTGGAAGCTGAGAAAAAATCAGCTGACTACATCGCAAAAACGTTAAAAAGCTATGGATATGATGTAGAGTATCAATATTTTCCTGTTGCTGACCAATACATAGCCAATGTCGGATTTTCTAATGGAACAGCATGGGAAATGGCTGCTGCACCAAATGGGGTTGTAAGTGATACAGCTGTAAAAGCTGAAGTTGTATATGTTGAAGGCGGAACAAGTGCCAGCGATTTTTCCGATGTTAGCGGGAAAGTCGTGTTGATGGCAAGAGCAGCTTCTACTGCTGATTACCGTGCACAAGTAGAAAATGCGGTTCAAGCTGGAGCAGCAGGTGTTATTCTTCAGAGCTTAGTAGGAAGCCGAGGAAATTACGGTCAGACGTTTAACCCAAGTTTGACAACTAAATATGATGTGCCAGTATTTGGGGCTGCATTTATCCAAGGGGAATGGCTGAAGGAACAGATGGAGAAAGGTGCAGTGGAAATTAGTTTAACCGCGAAGCATTATTCCAATCTCCAATCCGTGAACGTCATTGCGACAAAGGAAGCTAAATCTAAGGATCCAAATGTGAAAGAAGTCATTCTCGGTGCGCATCATGACAGCGTAGTTGGAGCGCCGGGTGCAAATGACAATGCTTCAGGTGTTGGCTTGATGCTTGAACTTGCTCGTGTTTATAAAGGGTATAATACGGATAAAACGCTGAAATTTATTGCCTTTGGTTCCGAAGAAAGAGGTTTGCTAGGTTCGAGATATTATGTACAGCAATTGACACAGGATCAAAGGGATCAAATTGAAGCTGTTTTTGTCCCTGATATGGTGGCAACCAATTATGATAAAGCAAATAATCTCTATGCGATGACGGTTGATGGAAGCACGAATATCGTTACAGATTCTACCGGTGAAGCAGGTGCTAGATTAGGAAATTCAGATATTCTTCCAGGTACGTTCGGATCTAGTGACCATGTGCCTTTCCATCAAGCAGGTATTCCCGCAGCCCTATTCATCTGGATGGGTATTGATAGCTGGAATCCGCTAGTATACCATATCGAAAAGGTTTACCACACACCTCAAGATACGATTGAGGATAATATCTCTGTTGAGAGAATGCAGTCTGCCTTAGACATTATTGGATCAGGACTTTTTGATGTTGTGAGGAAGAAAACTCCTGGAAATAATTAATAGAAACCTGAGAGAAGTGTGTCCAGCACTTCTCTCTTTTCATTGAGCTCTCCAAAAATAAAAACAAATTTCAGCCAATATGGTACAATTATCCTAAAACTGGTTAATGGAGAGTGCGAAATGGTCATTTTACGGGGGATTGGAAAAGTAGTCAATACAGTTGTAGGGGAAGCGGCGAAAGGCGGAGTAAAGGTCGTCAGTAAAGCAGTCTCCGTTAAGAACGAGGAACTAGGAAAATATGTTGCAGACGTGGGGAACAGTGTGGTAGATGCTTCTAAAGGCGCAGTGGATTCCGTTTCGCAATTCGCTGATGGAGCTATTCGTGGGGCTTATGGAGTTGTAAAGCAAGATGATTATCATAAAAACAAAGGCTGGAATGATATGAAAGATTCTACAGGCCGAACCGTCAAAGGGATTGGATCTAGCATAAAATATACAGCGAAAAGCGCAGGAATTACCCTACAGGGGTTGAAAAATAAAGATAAAGAACAAATCCTTCAAGGAGTAAAGAACCTTGGTAAGGTAGCAGTTGTTACTACTTTTGCTGTAGGAGTCATTGATATTATTGATGGCGCTGATACGGTTCAAGCAGAAGAAATTGATACGAGAAATAGTCACTTAGGTGGGCTCGAACACGCAGAGACAGGTGTTTCTTTTGAACAAAAGACGATTGAATTGCCGAATGGTGATCTGCAAACGGGTACCTTCCCTGTATTTGAATCACAGTTTAGTGTCGTTTTAGCTGAAGAGGTTTACTTGGAAAGTGACCGCACTCATTTTAGTATTGCAAACGAAACATTATATCAATCGATTCAAGAGAATCCTAGTCTAGCAAGAGAGTTTGGTTTATCTTCAGAGGATATAAGAGGTCTTGAAAATGGTGTAACTCCTGAGGGGTATGTATGGCATCATAACGAACAGCCTGGTGTTTTACAATTAGTAGATGAAGATATTCATCAAAACACTGGTCATACTGGCGGAAGAGAAATTTGGGGCGGAGGAAGTAATTATCGATAACTTGCTTTCATTCTAATAATCAAATTTAAGAATAGAAGGGTAAGGATAGATAAACGTTAAGGTTATCTATCCTTGCTTTTTTTCTAGTTAATGGATACCTGCTTTTTGTGAATTTTTCTAAACTAGAAAGCCCATTACCGTGCAACAGCCCTTTTATTAGAGAGATGAATGAATGTTCTTTGAATCTGTCCTATATTCATCGGGTCATTCGATCGCATTGGCTTTTCTATCATTCTACTGATTTGAATGCTTTTCTGAAGGGATATTTCTTTGAAGCTCATTAATAAATTTATAAGTTAATGGAGCTTTTTCTTTTAACTTAGCCTTCGTTTCAGGACCAGCATAAAAATAAGCAAAGGATTCAGCGAAATATTCTTCCTTGTAATCGAAATAGACATTGTCAAGAAAATCCTTTTTCTCTATAGCGTGAATATTAGTGAACTCATCTGAGTAACTAATATTATCAAATACATAACGATCAATTGCATGAGCTACTTCATGAAGCTCGAGGTTTACAGAACTATGCATTTTTTTATAGCTATAGCCAATTCGTGCAACAACCGTCTGCCCTCCCACACCTGGAACATCATCCCAAGTATATGGAGTATGTTCCCATCCTCTAGGAACGACTCCCTTTAAATGTTCGTATTCTGGTAAATCAGTAAGAGGGAAATTGATCAGTTTAACCTGAACCCCTTGCTTATACATGCCATTCAAAATATTAGTGGGAATGCTCCAGAGACGATTAACCATATTTAAAGTCTCT
This sequence comes from Bacillus sp. JJ1532, assembly GCF_036965085.1. Classification (NCBI taxonomy): domain Bacteria; kingdom Bacillati; phylum Bacillota; class Bacilli; order Caryophanales; family Bacillaceae; genus Bacillus; species Bacillus sp. JJ1532. The sequence continues at coordinate 3,765 of NZ_JBALOW010000002.1, read as the reverse complement.
TCCTGATCATAATCCCCCTTTGTTTCAACCGTCACCACCCTTTCAAGAACATTGTTCATTTTAAGTGATTGAGTAGTTCCGGATTCCCCTAATGCTGCAGTAGAAAAAGAGAATGTTATTACTGTCGCCAATAATAACGTGGAAAATGCCTTTTTTCCGTTCAATAGAATATTCTTCATATTACTCCTCCTAAATTTGGTAGTTTATAAGTTAGATATTCTCCGTGTTACACCTTTCCCCTTCATGATTGTTCATTTCAGGATTAAGTACCTATGATAGTTCTCTTTTTCATTGAAAAAAGTATGAATATAAATTTAGAAAAATAAAAAAGGGGTCCTATCAACAAAAATATTGGTAATACCCCAGTTAATTAAAAAGATCCACCCCTTCGGATATAGCGTTATTTGGTGTTTTTTTCGCTTTCCTATTTACTTCCAAATTTGTAAACAGACCCTTTCATTCTTCAATTATATAAATTTGATTGTTTGACCATTCAGCAAACTCTTCCATCACGACTATAATACTTTCTCACAACTTCTCTTTTTAAGGAGAAGTATTAGCAAATTCATCAACAGTGGCTGGGGTTTTACAAGAAAATATCTTTATGGCATACATGATTTGAAATTGAAATTGCACAAATTGTCGAGCGATACATATGTTTTTGCAAAAAATCCGACAATAATTCACTGAATATTTCGATATATTTAACTGTGGTGTCTATATAAAAGTAGAAAGGATGATTTTATGAAGAAGCTTTTTGCGGGCTTGGTGGCATTTATTATGATGTTATCCTTATTTGCCCAAACGGCCTTCCCCGTTTCAGCCATTGAAGCAGCGGAAGAGGCCAAGCTTGTAAACCTAGAAGCAAGTAGATCTCTGTTTTCATTAACTGAGGTTCGCACAGTAGAGGTACAAGCTGATTTTGGCGAGGAAGTAGATTTAACTAAATTAGAATGGACATTTGGCGGAAAAAGTATTTCCGAGTGGAAAAAATGGACAAGCGGTACCAATTATAACGGTGCCCCCTTTATTACAGTAAAAAAAGAACCACACTTTGTTGATGGGACCACTAAGATTGAAGCCACTTTGGAATTCGGGCTTCTTTTTAACACTAGTAATCTATCAAACAGAACAATTCGAACACAATATCAACAATTTATCGGCGATTATGAATTAGCATTAATGAATTCTGAGAGTAAGATGAAGGCTGCAACGACAGTAAAGCTTAATGTATATGATGAATTCTTATTTTACGATCAAATCAAGCCAGCGATTGACCAAATCTTTGGACAAGCAACGTCCGATCCGGCAAATAATCGCTACCTCGAGTATCAAAGTCTAGGTAAGACAGTACAGGGACGTGATCTTCACTTCGTTATCCTAGCAAAAAATAAAAACGCCGTTGATAAGTATTTAAATGAAACACTGCCGACCGCATTAGAGAACCCTGAAAATTTAATCGAAAAATTAGAATCTGGAACCATGGGAGACTATCAGGTGCCCATTTGGTTGAACAATATTCATCCCGATGAAGTAGAGGGGGTTGATACTTCCGTTGAACTATTAAGGAAGTTTGCTCTTGAGGATGAGGTAACGTTTAAAACGGGCAAAGGAGACAAAGAAAGAACTGAAACGTTAAAAGTGGACGAGGTTCTCGATGATGTCATTTTCCTTTACATGTTTACAAACAATCCTGATGGAAGGGTTGCTAACACTAGAGCGAATGCCAATGGGTTTGACTTAAATCGTGACAACCATTATCAGACACAAGTTGAAACACAGCAGATAACGCAAGAAATTGCCAAATGGACTCCACTGTCTTTCGTTGATATGCATGGTTATGTTAACGGATTTTTAGTTGAACCAACAACACCGCCGCATAACCCTAACTATGAGTATGACCTGCTTTATAACACGATGATTGATCAGGCTCATGCAATGGGACAAGCTGGGATTGGCAATTCGAGCTTAACCTCTTATTTTATTCCTGCGGAAGCATGGGAGGATGGCTGGGATGATATGACGCCAGCTTATACTCCAATGTATGCGATGCTTCATGGCTCATTGGGGCATACGGTTGAAGTGCCTACATTAAGTCAAGATTCTTATCATGCGATGGTAGGAGTAGGGCTGGGTGCAACCAAGTTTGTCACTGATAACAAGGATGAATTATATAAAAACCAGCTTGAGATCTTTGCGCGTGGCGTAAACGGGGAGGATAATCGCGCAGTAGACGAATATTTTGTGAATGCTAAAGGTGATTCGATTGGCCGGGTTAGAGGAGAACATGCTAACTTCTTCCCAGATTATTATGTCATTCCGACCGATGAGAAGGAGCAAAAGAATAAGCTAGAAGCATATAAAATGATAGACTATTTACTCCGCAATGGTGTGAAGGTTGAGCAAACAACGAAAAATATCAAAGTAAATGGGACGATGTATCCGAAAGGGACATTTGTTGTTTCCATGAAGCAGGCTAAACGCGGACTGGCAAATGCGATGCTTTATAAGGGTGAAAATGCGTCAGACTGGGCTGCTATGTACGATCCAATTGTTGTCAATTTTCCTGAACTTAGAGGTTTTGATGTGCAGGAAATTCGTGTCCCAGGTGCATTTGCTAATAACACAACAAAGGTTGTAAATGTAACCACTCCAACAGGTAATGTGGTAGGAAATGGACCTAAGCAAGTGTTAGCCAATTCCAATAATGACACGATTAAACTAGTGAATGAACTGCTGAAAAATAATGTTGTGATCGAAAGAGCAACTGAAACAAAGGCTGGCGTATCTAAAGGTGACTTTATTGTCAGCACAAAAGATCTTCAGCAATACGGTAAAAACTATTATTTTGAAGCCAAGCCTGTAGGCAATTCCAATCAAGTGAAAACAGAACAATTGAGTCAGCCACGTGTTGCGGCAACTGGTTCCTCTCAGTTGAATTTTACGCTAAAGGAGCTTGGATTTAATTTAGTTAATCCGGAAGAAGCCGATGTCATTGTCAGCTATGGTGGAGCCATTAATGGCGATATGCTGTCTGGAAAGTCCTATGTAGGGATCGGTGTAACTGCCATGAACGCTGTGAAAAATAGTGGATTACTTCCTGGATTTGATTTTGGTCGAACAGAAAATGGTCATGAAGGTTTATTTAAAGCAGTTGTTAATGATCATGTATTGACTTCCGGTTACCAGAAGGATGAGCTGCTCTATTCAACGACAGGGGCATGGATCACTTCCGTTCCTGCTGACGCAGAAGTATTGGCATCTTTCAGTGATTCTGATGATTTCTATGTTGCTGGCTGGTGGCCTGGACATGAGAAGGCAAAGGGTCAAACACTTGCTTTCACTAAAAATTTTAAAGACAGTACGATTACCCTTTTTGCCAATGACCTTGCCTTTAGAGCTCATACTCAATATAGCTATCGACTTATCGCCAATAGCATCTATGCATCCGTAGGCTCTGAGGTTAGCAAGAAAGGCAATGGCAATGAGAAAGTTAAAGTGAAGGGGAATGAAGGAAAGGTTCAGAACAATAAAGTAGAAAAGTCGTTCTTTGAGAAAGGTAGAGATAGGGATTAGAGGTTAGAAGCCATTAAGGTAAAGTTTAACTCAGTAAAGTATAAAACAAAACGGAAGCATCCTGCTTCCGTTTTGTTTTGTTGAGATAAAATTTTAAACTTGTTTCGATTCCTCCCCCACAAGTAACCCCTGTTATATTAAAATCAGCAAATAAGTTCAAATATTCACAAAATGTTCAAATAGTTAAGG
>NZ_JBALOW010000001.1:0-72445 GCF_036965085.1 Bacillus sp. JJ1532 | reverse complement strand
CCCTTCTACTCGACTAGTTCAAGAAGGAAAACTCCTAATGATAATAGAACTAATCTGATTAGAGAGTCATGTATATCCGACATCTTGGTGCATAAAATGTGGGATATTAAATTCCTTTTTCTTATAAATATATTATAAGTGAAAGTGAAAGTGAAAGAATGAAAATATGGATTGGCTGGAAAGAATGAATAACGCATTGGTTTACATTGAATCTAATCTTGACGGAGAGATTGATTATAAAAAGATTGCACAAGTTGCTTATTGTTCGGAGTATCATTTTTCAAGAGTGTTTTCATCAAATTCTGGTATATCACTCTCAGAATATATTAGAAGCAGGCGACTAAAACTTGCTGCTTTTGAGATTCAAAAAAGTGATATTCGGGTTATTGATATAGCAATTAAGTACGGTTATTGGTCTGCTGACTCGTTTTCTCGTGCTTTTCAAAAGACACATGGAATAAAACCCTCTGAAGCCCGAAATAAAGGGGTGCAATTAAAAGCCTTTCCAAAGATTTCTTTCCAAATTTCAATAAAAGGAGATACTGAATTGGATTACAGAATTGAAAATCTTGATTATGAATTAAGAATTGTTGGAAAAGGTAAGCCTGTTAAAACGAGTAGGGCATTTAAAAACATTCCAACGCTTTGGAGCAGTGCAAAGAAAGATGGGTTTATGCAAGAACTAAAAGATATGGCATGGGAAAATCCAAAATGTACACTTGAAAGCCTCTTAGGAGTTTGTGGTAGGGAAGCAGCAATAACCGACGATGAATTTACTTACTTTATGGGAGTACGATATGATGGGGAACCTCCAAGTGATATGGAAATCCTTATCATTCCTGCAAGTACCTGGGCTGTTTTTCCGAATATAGTTGATGCGTGGAAACGACTTTATACAGAATGGGTTCCAACTTCTGGCTATGAACTGGCCAATTTACCATGCATTGAATGTTATTACGGTCCGAAGCATAAACCAAGCCATGAACTTTGGGTTCCTGTTATATCTAAATGATTTCATATACGCTGAAATGGAAAAAGAAAGGCATGCAACAGATAGAATTTCCATTAATATATCATCAAATGGATTTTAATTTTGATAGATGGTTTGTATTTAAAGGTAATGAGGAAAACAAAAAGCACCTCCGAAGAGATGCTATTTATTCTTCAATTTATTAATTAAATCATTAACCTTACTTCTCATTTTTTCCGTCTCATCGTTAAGCAGAGAAATCGAATATTGATCATCATTTTTTGTCACTGATAAAATATCTCCTTCTCTAAATTCCTCGAGTTCTTTTTTAGGGACAAGAAGTTGTTCTTCCTCATTAGGATATTTTAAAAGAACTCCAAATGATTCTTCAAAGCGATCAAGAGTATATTGGATCATTCAAAGCAACTCCTTTTTTTAACGCTCACATGCCCATCCGTCATTATCGCGATCGTGTTTGGCAGCATAGGCTGGGTGGCCAGTTTTTACACCATTTGGGTAGTATTCCCGCATTGCCGTACAGTTACTAAATGATGTAGGTGCTCCCGGTATTACATATGTTCCTAAACCTGGGTCTGCTGGTTGTTCAGGAGTAGTTACAGGTGGTTCTGGAACAGGAGTAGGCGTTATTGTGACACCATTCCATGGCTTAGTGTTGAAAGAATAGGTCAACCCGTTTGTGCTCATGGTAATATTACCAGAAAACACAGTAGAGTATAGTAAAGATCCTGCACTCTTCAGACGGCTTACAACTTCCGGATGAGGATGGCCATATGAATTTTCATAACCATATGATAAGACTGTTGCAGCAGGCTTAACAGCATTAATAAATGTCTCAGAACTGCTTGTATTTGAACCATGGTGTCCTGCTTTTAATACTGTAGATTTAACAGCATAGCGACTGATAATTTCTTGTTCTGTGGCAGTGTCAGCATCGCCCATCAACAAGACACTAATGTTTCCATAGGTTAAGCGCAGCACAATCGATGCTTCATTGTTATCGTCTCCAGCTTCAGCAGCGTTCAATACAGTTAACCCAAGATGAGAATCCAGATTAATCGTACTTCCAGCTTTAGGAATCACATAATTGATATTTTTGGCATCAACCAATGACAATAAATCATAGTAAGTCTGAGTCGTATGTGCTTGTCCAGAATCTACAAAGTTACTTACTTGAAAAGTATTAAGGACTGAAATTAATCCCCCGATATGATCGGCATCTGGATGAGTAGCAACTACATAATCAAGATTGGTTACTCCTTTACCTTTCAAGAAGCTAACCACTTCATCTCCGGCTGACTTTGCCCCACCATCAACAAGCATACTTTTACCGTTTGAAGTTTGGATTAAAATAGAATCTCCTTGCCCTACATTGATAAAATGAACTTGTAACGGCTTATTATTTACGATATCCAATAAAGCCAATTTACTCTTTGACGGTGTTTCATATTTAATAGATGAATCTTTCTTTACAAAAAGTCCTCCGCCAATCCCATACATTCCTCCATTTGCGCTTTTATAGGAATATACCCGGAATTCTTCGCCTTTTGTTAGTGTTTTTACCAGTTTCATATTTACATCGTAAACTGGTGTATTGCCGAGAACTGTGATTTTTCCAATTTGGCCTTTCTTTAATTCTGTTTTCCCCCACATAATTTTGGTGGACCCAGCAGGAGTAACAGTATTTTGTGGAGTTGACGATTGTTGTTCAAGCAGTGCTAATTTTGCTTTTGAAGGCGTTTCGTATTTTATTTTGGAGCTCTTTTGGATATATTGTCCGCCCCCTACGCCATACAATCCGTCGTGTGCGCTTTTATAGCTGTAAACACGATATTCTTCTCCAGCTTTTAATGTACGAACAGCCTTCAGTGAACCATTCGCATCTAAAGTGACCAAATCTGTATTTGATAAGACCGTCACTTTGCCGATTTGGCCAGCCTTTAACTCTGTTTTTCCCCACATTACACGGGTTGCAGCATGTGCATCATATGATTGAAATCCCGCGAAAGAAAAAAACAATACGGCTGCTAATAACAACATAACTACTTTTCTCATTGTTTTCCCCCATGATAGATTTAGTCTTTAAACCAAAATTAATGATACTACAGGAATTGGGTATATCGAACAGGGATTTTAATCCAGTTTCAAACAATAAAACTCTTTAACTCTTAATGATATAATTTCTATTGATTATATGATTGTAGAATCACTTTGAAGGGGAATAAAATGCTTCAGATACTAAAAGAATCAGATAATTTGATTATTGTGATACACGAAATCTATGGTATTAATCAACATATAAAAAATTTTTGTGATTTATTATCAAAACAAGACTTTGACGTTATCTGTCCGAACTTATTAGAACGAGAACAAGCATTTGATTATTCTGAAGAGAAGATTGCTTATTTGAATTTTATAGAGAATGTAGGGTTCTCTATCGCTGTACATAAAATAAAGAATTTATTATTAGGTGTTAAAAATGAATACCAAAAAATATATATTATTGGATTTAGTGTTGGGGCAACTGTTGCTTGGTTGTGTAGTGAGGAAGAGTGTCTTGATGGGGTTGTGGGATATTATGGTTCAAGAATTAGGAATTACACACAAATAGTGCCTCTATGTCCTATAATTTTATTCTTTCCTCAAGAGGAACAATCCTTTAGTGTGGATGAGTTACTATCAAATTTGGATAAGAAGAAGAATATCGAGACATATAAATACTTTGGACAACACGGATTTAGTGACCCATACTCTACAAAATATAATGAAAAATCATCCCAAAACGCTTTCAATGAAATGCTAAACTTCTTAAAGAAACATTAATTCAAAACAAGGATGTTATACAACTATAGGTGCAGTTTAGTTGAATAAGGAATATTAATTTTATAGGGTTATGGAAAGAACAAAATATAATAAAAAACTCGCCAAAAACTGAACGAGTTTTAAATACCTATTTTTATTGCTGGTTGAAATAATAATGCGCTCAACATAAAACAATTATACGATAGGGTGTGGTTTGAGCAGGGATACTTCTTGTGGCAGGTCCATAGAAAACAATTAAATCTCGGTTCGCTGGATATCTTGAAAAGAGTTGCCCATTCGTTAATAATATTTGGGTATAGGGAGATAAATTTAATTGTAATTGTCCATCACTACTCACCAATTGGTTATTAAAATAATCAACTATTACATTCTGATTTGGGTTATCTTTTACCATGACAAGCGCTTGATATTGTGGAGGGTAAATAAGAATAGCAGGTAAATCTCCATCATAATATCCTGTCACGCGATCTCCTACTCTGACCATTTCATGGTCAACGAAATAAGTTGAGGGTGAAACCACGAAATTTACTATTGATCCCAATTCATTTTCTATTGTAAATAATTTATAACAACCTTCTTTTTTACCATTTTGACCTGTGAAAAATTCACTAATCACCGTGACAGTTCCATGAAATGAATAAAAATTCGTCATACAATACCTCCAAAATAAAAAGATAGGGACGATCTTTTATTTTGAGACTATTCGAGATAAGGCTTTTGAAGGATTTTAGTATAATGTAGGGATAGGAGGGCAGGCAACAGCATCTATAAGTCTTGGGTCAATACCGTAGAATTGCCAGAAAGCACCGTTCCATCTATATCCAGAGACTTCTCCATATTCCACACGAGTAGGGTAAAACCAAAATTGTCTGCCATTTATAAGCCATACATAAGTGTTTTGATATAGACAATCGACGATATAGGACACAGAAGGTTTTGGTGGTATGAATGTTGGAGGAGGGGATTGTGGACTCATTGTCCCCTGGCGTGGGAAATATCTCATGTGATTTCACTCCTTTTAGTTAGGGTCTCAACATTATATGTTGAGAAGAAGTAAAAGGATTATTTAACGCGAAAACTAAAGATTGTGAAGTAATGTACTTAAACTCATGGGTAGCGTTAGTTCAAGAAGAATTAAGTGATTTTCGGGTTAGGAACTTATTATAGGTATTCCATTAAAAGGCGCTTTCCTGGAACAAGGAAAAGCGCCTATTTTCATTATTGGGACAGATTGCTGAATAAGCAGAATTCCAATAAAATTGGTTGCTTTTCTTGAAATGGTTAGTGCCTGTTTTCGACTATAGTACAATTTAGTTGAATGAAAAATAGAATAAAATTAAATTGCCGAGGTCTGTTATTACTAAATATATCAATGATATCCTTCCTTTTATGAGCTAAGGAAAAAAATAATCTATACATAATAACAAAAAAGTTAAAAAAATAGAATTTCTTGATAGAAATAGGGCCAATGATTACGTAATAAGGAGTGTAGGGGGACACTTACAGGGAGGAAATAGATGAAAATAAACGATAGTAACGTTGTACAACAGTTAACAAAAAGAAATGAAAAAGCTTTATACTATATCATCGATTGTTACGGAGGTTTGATAAAGAAAGTTATCCAAAAGTACTTGTACAATTTAGAATCTATTCAAGAGGAATGTTTGGATGATGTACTACTTCTTATCTGGGAAAATATTCATTCATATGACCAAAGTAGAAATTCACTAAAAAATTGGATTGCAGCTATTGCAAAATACAAGGCAATTGATTATCAAAGAAAATACCAAAGATATTTAGAGCAAAAAGATATCGATGATGAGATGGTAGAAAGTCCATTTGACGTAGAAGCACATGTAACAAGAAATATGTTAAGTAGCACTACTGAGAAAATGCTCGGTTACTTAAAGAAAGAAGATCAAATATTATTCATCAAACATTATGCTGAAGACAAAAATATCGATGAATTATCGAATGAAACGGGTTTAGAAAGGTCCGTTCTTTATAATCGTTTGTCCCGTGGGCGAAAAAAGCTTCGGTCATTATTTCAAGGTAATTCAGCTAGTGGAAAATAGAATGAGGTGAATAGATGAAAAACTTATTTGAGCGTTTAAATGATGAAAAAATTAATCTATCAGAATTTGAAGGTGGCCAATTAACGGATATCGAAAAGAAGGCTACAAAAAAAAGAATAAAGGCAAAGTTAAAGAGTAGATCGGGTAATAAAAGAAGGATTCTTGCTGTAGCAGCTTCGCTTGCAGTCATAACAATTTTAGGGATGAATACAAATTATACTTTAGCGGATATTCCAATAATCGGAAGCGCACTAGAGAAATTTGTCTATTCGCAAGAAGATTCATTAAGCGATTATAAAACAGTCATTGGAGAATCGGTAGAAAGTAATGGAGTGAAGGTGACATTGAATGAAATAATACTAGATGAAGGTCAACTCCTTATTAGTAGTACATTCCATACAGATTTATCGGATAGTGACTTAGCTTATAATTGGTATTCAAACATAAGAGTTTATATAAATGGTAAGAAATCAGATCTCGGGGGAGGTGGAGGCCCCAAAGAAATAACCAATTCAGCAGTGAATTATTTTTGGGCTTCGGATATAAAAAATATTAATCTTCAAGATAATCAACAGATTAAAATAGACTTTAATAATTTGGAACGAAGTGATTCAAAGAAATTAATAAAAGGAAAGTGGAGTTTTGAATTTACTGCATCCGGTGAAAAACTCATGGCAGAAAAGAAATCAATACCAATTAATAAGTATATTACACTAGAGGATGGTCAGAAAGTGACGGTAGAAGAGTTGATATTAACTCCTGTTTCAACAATGATTACTTACAAAATGAATGATATTTCTAATGACCTTCACTTTAGGATTGAAGATCAAAATGGGATGGAATTGCAAGAATTCTCCGCACGGACTTCAAGTTATATTAACTATTATAGATTTATAGCATTAGAAAACAACATAACCAAACTTAGGATCATTCCATATATCTATTCTAATGATGCAGGAGTAGATAAAAACGGGGTAATTCTCTATGACGAAATTTTTGAAATAGATGTGAAATAAAGTAAGGGTTACAATGTTTGTGTCACTTTTGAATGACACAAACATTGATTCAAAATGAGACAAAATCTTGATTTATCGCCATTCTAATATTACAACGTTTGTCTCACTAGTCATTAACTATTCAACAAATACCCCTTTAGCCCAACGACAGTTCAGGCCATCTACAACAGATGGCCCATTTATAACATTATTTGTTTAAATGAATTAGTTTATCAGGATTCGAGACCATGTAAATCTTGGCTATTTTTCCATCGTTTACTTCAATTGAAACCACATAATCGATCCTTCCATCAATTATTACGACCATACCCGGACTGCCATTCACATTTTTAAATTGGTAAGCAGCATTCTCAGGAAGTTTAGTAATGACGCCTAGTAAGAAACGTGCAATATGATCCGCACTGAAGATTGGCCGCAATGCAGCAGTAACTTTCCCGCCACCATCCGAATAGAAAACGGCATCCTTTGTTAACATCGCATGAATCAGATCAATATTTCCGTCAAGGACGGCCTGAGAAAATTTTTCTATATATGTTTTCGAGTGGTGTTTATCAGACTTTTCAGAATGCGTTTTGTGCATAATTCCCTTTTTTGCCCGATGAAAAATCTGCCGGCAATTCGTGCTGCTTTTCCCTACGATTGAAGCAATGTCTTCATATTCATATTGAAAGACTTCACGCAACAGAAAAACGGCTCTTTCAACTTCGGTTAATTGTTGTAACAGCAATAAATAAGCCATCGATATGGATTCCTTTTTATCTAAAGAAATAGATGGATTGTCTATATCATCTTCTACAATTGGTTCGGGTAACCACTGTCCAATATAGACTTCCCGCTGTTTTGCTGCGGATCGCAGTTTATCAATGCACCGATTCGTTACGATTTTACATAAATAGGCCTTCAAATTATTAATTTTGGTCTCGTTATCCGCCTCTCCCAATAAAATAAAAGCTTCGTGCACGATGTCCTCTGCATCCATTGCACTCCCAAGCATCCTATAGGCTAAGGAGAATAGTAATGGTTTATAGGTTTGATAAACCTGGGCCATTTCCAAAATCAATCACTCTCTCATACTAAGACTTTACTTTTTTCCAGAATATGCGCGGCCGCCCGCTTTCCGCTCGCAACAGCCCCATCAGCCAATAATTCATCATGGCCTGCCCAATCTCCTGCAATGTAAAGTCCTTGCGTTGATGGAACTTCAGGTCCAATGGGATCATGCCGGCCAACTCTTGGGAAATCATGCACTACGGTGATTTTCGGCAAAAATTGTTGTGTGATAACCGCTTCCCTCCATCCTGGGTGGAGGAGATCCATTAATTTTTCCAGTTGTTCTTTATTTGTAAGAGGATCATAACCCTGGTATGTCGGATCATGATATTTTACTAAATGAACAACGGCATTACCTTCTTTACATACTTTAGCGGCCCTGGATTCATTAGTGAAAAAAATAGGCTGATCCAAGCCTATTACAAACTGATGGTCTGGATTAGGCAAATGGGTCAAACAGAGATCCAAACACGTTGCGGTAATCGGAACCGCCTGCCTTTTCCATAAAGATAGTGTAGAATTTTCAAGCAAACGACAGGCTTCATTAGGTGGTACTGCTATAATAATATTCTCAGCTTCAATGGTTTCGCCACTTGCACATTTAATGGTGTTTAATGGATGTCTGGATTCTACTTTTTCCACCTTACAATGACATCTTATTTTTACACCTAGACTTTCTGCCTTTTTTCTTAAATCCGCAACGATGGTCTCCCAACCGCCATCGACATAAATTACACCTGTTTTCAGTGTTCTTTGAAGTTGCCTTAAAACGGGGCGGGCTAGCTGAAGATGCGGGGCAAACGTATAAGTTGTTGTACGGCATAATGCATAAAAATGGTGCCTGATCATTGGACTTTTTATTTCTTTTTCTGCCCAGTCACTTAAACTAACTGTCATTATATTATCTATATTCATTTTCCAAATCTGAATGATCAACTGAGTAAATTGGATTTTTTCTGACCAAGAAATCACTGAAGACTTGAGAAGTGAACCTAGTCCAGTTGCAAAGGGAACCACTTTGTTTTTCCAAATACCATGCGTTTGAACAATCGCATTTTTTCCACTAATTTCAACACCAAGCTCTTTAAAAATAGTCATAGCTTCTCCACCCGAATACAGTGCATGAGCTCCGATGTTAAACAGTGCACCGTTTTCGTTATTAGTCATGGATCGCCCGCCAAGACGATTGGATTTATCAAATACAATGACATTTTTACCTTCCTTTGCTAAGTAATTGGCTGCCGTTAACCCTGCCAATCCACCGCCGATGATGGCTACATCAACTTTTTCCATTAAAATTCCCCCTTCATTCGTTCTACCCTCAAGACGATTGAAGGAAAGATTTTGTGACAAAATGAATAAAAAAACCGTTCAAATTTCTGAACGGAGAGAATCAAATTATGCGTTAGTTAATTTATTCAAATTCCTGTTTTTATGCCAAAACCTACTAAAATTAGACCGGTTGATTTTTGGAATGCCTTCTGGAATTTGGAGTTGTTCAACCACTTTTTGGCGTAATCAATTAGATAAACTAGAACCAAAAACCACGATACAGCGAGTAGGGTTAGGATTAAGGCTAATACAATCAATTGCTGGTCTACATTTTCATTCAAATTGATAAATTGCGGCATGATTGTGATATAAACTATAACAGTCTTTGGATTAAGAATATTACTAAGTAACGCTTGCATGAAGGAATCTTTATTATATCGATTTGAATACTCAATAGGTGTATTTGCTTGAGCTTGAATTTCTTTTATAGAAAATACGCTTTTAGCAAAAAAACTTTTTATTCCTAAATAAATTAAGTATGCGGCTCCCAGATATTTGATGGTACTAAAAAGAATGACAGACTTTGCAATGACAACAGATAATCCAAGAATAGCAATTAGCGTCCAAAAAGAAAGCCCTGTTGCCATTCCGAGAACCGTATACCGTCCAGCTTTTGTACCATAGCTAAGCGTGTTTTTCACAAGGAGCATAGTATCTGCCCCTGGTATAATAACCATCATTGCAGCAATTGATATGTATGTTAGTAAGCTATCCATACTATTTCTCCTTCCTTCTCATTATAGTGACTACTTAGGTAACTACTCGTAAAGTATATCAGATGATTTTGGAAACAATCAACAGATTTTGCTAAAATATTAGTTACAAAGGTAGCGACTAAGGTTTTGTTGGAGGGCTTATGAAAGAAAATATTTTAGAAATATTAAAAAATCTTAATTTTACCGAATATGAAGCGAAAGCATACCTTACTTTATTGGAAGAATCGCCTCTAACCGGCTATGCAGTAGCAAAAAATTCCGGTGTACCACGTTCAAGAATATATGAAGTTCTGGACAGTCTCGCGATGCGAGGAGATATTCTGGTTAGTCCTGGAAACACACCACAATATACGCCTGTTCCTGCAAAGGAGCTAATTAAAAGCCGCCGAATGAAAGCAGAAGAAAATTTTGAACTGGCAGAAAAATCATTAGCGGAGTATGAACGGTCTGCAAATGACCGTGAAAATATTTGGAATATCACGGGACGCAATGAAATACTCGAAAAGGTAAAGGCTTGTATATTATCTGCTAAAAAAAGAATTCTTTTAGAGGTCTGGAAAGAAGAGTTCGAAGAGTTGGAGTCTGAATTAAGACTGGCAGCAAAAAGAGGGGTCAATGTAACGATTATTGCTTACGGGGAAATCTTATCTGATTTTGCTAATGTTTACCTCCATTATATGGGTCATGAAATTACAGAAGAGTATGGTGGAAGATGGATTGTTATTAGTGGAGATGATTCAGAAGTAGTAGCAGGTATTGTCTCGCTAGGTAAAGATAGCCGTGCAGCATGGACAATGCATGTAGGTTTAGTCATGCCAATTACAGAATTCATCATTCACGATTTGTATCTTATGGAAATTATGGAGAAACATAAAGAACTTTTAGAGGAGAGTTTTGGGAAAAACCTAGTGAATTTACGCCGTAAATTTTCTATCCATCCAGATTTTAAAAAACATTACATGGACTAAATTTATACTATTTTTGTTGTTACAGCATAAGAAGAAAAGCATTATTCATAGCAAATAATGCTTTTCTTTTTAATGTAACAGGTATTAGAGTTCATAAGTACATAGCCATTGATCTTCAACAATCGGGCGCGTTTATTTAGGAATGCTCCCGATTTTTTTATTGGAAAAGGTTTCCGAAGAAGGAATAATTATAAACCAAGATGTAATTATTTAAGATATGGGTTTTTTATAAGAGAAAGGTGGATTCTTTATGAGATATATTTTGGAAAGGACTTATGCAATGGAATTACTTGAGTGGGCATATCAACAAAACCCGGGTCCATGGTTTGATCATTCAATTAATGTTGCAAGAGCTACTGAAAGTATTATCTCCCAGCTAATTAATAAAGGGTACAATCTTGATATAAATTTGGCATATAATGCTGCTCTTCTGCACGATATAGGTAGATATAAAGGTTTTACAAAATCTGTAATTCACTCTTATGATGGTTATATTTATATGAATGATTTGGGATATAAGGGAAATGCAATTATTTGTGTCACGCATTCATTTCCTTGTAAGAATGAACATCTAGAGATTGCTGCAGATTGGAGTCTTGTTCCTGATCATATGGAAAGTCTGTTAGTTGAAATATTGAATGAGCACAGTGATTATGATTTATATAATAAAGTTATTACCCTTTGTGACGCTATCGCTGATGCAGACGGCTTTACTACTCTTGAAAAAAGATTGATTTCAGTTGGTTTACGTCACGGAACAACCTCCCACACCTCATTACATTGGAAGGGATTTTATGCAATTAAGAAAGAGTTAGAAGCTTTAATTATTGGTTATTCACTGTTTTTTCTAACTCCTTTATTTCTAGCAGATGTACAAAAACTCCCTGCTAGCTTGATTGGATTTGCGATGGTACCCGCTGCTGCTGCATCGGCCATATTGAATAGACAAGGTGGAAAGCTTACGGATTCGAAGGGAACATCCTATTTATTCTTTCTTGCATCAAGTTTATTAATAGTATGTTTTTTCCTGCTTTCAACTTTAATCGGTTCGAGTGCATGGTTCATTGCGCTATTTCTAATCTTGGGCAATGTCGGCCAATCGTTTATGATGATTGTCATGTCTAAATCGATCTCAATAACATTGCCAAAGGAGCATGCAGGTGTTGGAATGGGCCTGCTAATGATGCAAAATTTCATTTCAGGCTCTATTGCAATCGGGATATACGGGAGAGCTATTGATATTGAAGCAAGTAGTTCGTGGAATCCATTTCTACAGTCATCAATGGGTGCTATATACAGTAATATTTTCTTTGTATTGGTTACCTTACATGTTGTTATTCTGATTGTTTACAAGTTAAAGATGCAAAAAAAATATAAAATCCTTAATGATTAATTCCTCATAATTAATACTGGCATATGCATGTTGAAAAGAAAGGAATTGAAGGCACAAAGTTACGTTCTAGCGAAATGCCAGGGAGTGTTGGTTCAAGAAGCTTATTTACATCTGTCTTAAATTTTGTCATTCCATAAAAGGGGGCAATTCCATAATAAGAATTACGCATTTTCTTTTGGAAAAGGGTCAGATTGTAGAGGAAAACTACCGAAAATAAATAAATGATAAATAACAACGAATATCTTTATTTAATTTAACAATTGGATATATATGTTATAATTGTAGAGAAGATTTCGAATAGTCAGTTCCAAGTTAACATTAGCATTTATTGAAGAAGGAGTGCAAATCAAAAGTAAATAAAATTAGAAAGATTCACAAGGGTGGAGATTATGGAACAATGGCTAGATGTTCAAACACTTATCTGGTTATTTCCGATTATGTTTGTCATTCATGATTTTGAGGAAATTATTATGGTTGAAAAGTGGATGAAAAAAAACTCAAATGTCATTTATGAAAGATTACCAAGAAAAATGGCTGACAGGGTAATCAAACAATTTTCCATGACGACAGCACAATTCGCAGTAGCAGTTTTATTTATATTCTTATTCGTAAGCAGTTCAACAATTATGGCAAACCAATTTGTGATTCAAGGATCACTTGCTAATATTTATTTTTTTACAATTATCACATTGACTTTTTTTTTGCATTCCTTTACTCATATTGGCCAATCTATATTTCTTCGTTCCATTACTCCTGGTTCATTGACATCAATGATTATCATAATTCCATATAGTTTAGTTTTGTATAACACATTATTATTAAATGGGATTCTAACATGGAAAATTATTTTTGCATGCTTGCCATTTGTCCTATTAATAATTCCTATTGCTTTAGTTGCTCATTGGATAGGAAAAAAAGCAGTATAAAAGTTCAATATACTGCTCTTTCGCTAAAGTAATTGTTACACGATCTTCCATAAAAGGGCGCGTCTATTTAGGAATTCGTCTTTTATTTAAGAGGGCCAGATTATGGAAGATCTTTTGAAGATAAGCTGCCCGATAGTTTAGTAACTTCATAAAAAAAGCGTTAATCCTTCTACGATTAGCGCCACTGTTTATTTAATTATATTTTTTCACAGTCTGTTTACCTTCTAATCTTGAAACCTAGCTTAAGTTTAATTCATGAATAATCTAATGGTACTTATATTTTTATCTATCTTGATTTTCATAGTATGCTTCATCTGCATATTTCTGGTCTGTTCCTTTAAGATAAGCTAAGATCATTTTCGGACGTTTAAGTAAAACCCAGTCTCCATGTTTATCAAACTTTCTGCTTGAAGTTATCATCCCATTTTGAATCGTCCCGTATTTTTTTCCCTTCTTTTTTCCCCACACTTTTAAACGTTTAGCGAAATCTGCATCTTCTGCCATAAGCATATTTTCATTAAATCCCTTAATCGAATTAAAATCCTTTTTGTAGCACCAGAAGATTCCCACGGAAATTGCTCCATATTTAAATAATAGTGGCCCAATTAGTAATAAGGTTGAAACAAAAATACCTAAAGACATTCTTTCAAATTTCCCTGTAACTCCCCCGCCAATGTACTTTCCAGTGGCTAAGTTCTCCTCTACCTTAGACAACACATGTTCGTTCATCTGTGTATCTGCATCAATTGTAACGATGATTTCACCTCTAGCTATTTCAACACCTGCGTTCCTAATCTTAGAAAGGTTTTTGTCGTTATTCTTTATTGTGATACATTTATACGATTTTGCAATTTCTTCTGTCCTGTCTGTACATCGATTTAACACAACAATGATTTCAACTTGATTATTAAATAATTTAGAGGCTTTAGAAATGGATTCTAAGCATTTTCCAATGTACTTTTCTTCATTATGAGCGGGTATAATAATTGAAAATTTTATTTCCTCTTTATTTGTATCTTCTGAAGAGTTCTCCTTTTCGATCATGAAATAGCTCCCCCTATAAATGAAACAATTTATAATTCTTTAACTGTAACTTGAAACTACCAAGAGTGAATGATGTTTAATATCCAAAATTCACCTCATGATATTGAAGCCAAAACAAACACCCTCCCTATTATGAATATTATCACTATTACCAAATGTTTGAATCATATTAATTTAATATTTTTGTACATATTTTCAACTAAATGGATATTATGTTTAAATTTATGGGGGATATTGTGAATAAATAAACTATATGTCAGGATAGTTGATAAAGGATTCTTTTAATAGTTTGGAGAAATGTTTTGGGTAATTTATTTTGAAAGGATATATTGTTGGTTAAATTATAAGTGCAGAAGTGAACAAAGAAAAAGGAGATTACATAATGACGAACCTGAAGGAAGTATCAGTTGCAAAAGTAGAAATGCTTATTAGAAAACCTGTTGAAGAGGTATTTGAGGCTTTTATCGACCCTTCCATTACTACAAAATTCTGGTTTACTAAAAGCAGCGGAAGATTAGAAGCGGGAAAACGTATTCGTTGGGATTGGGAGATGTACGGAGTTTCTGCTGAACTTGATGTAAAACAGTTGGAACAAAATAATAGAATTCTCATCAAATTTGACGATGACACGACCGTGGAGTGGATTTTTACACCTCGGTCAGAAGGAACCTTTGTAACAATTATTAACGAAGGATTCAAAGGTAGTCCAAATGAAATAGTTCATCAAGTGATAGATTCAACTGGAGGTTTTACAATTGTTCTATGTGGTTTAAAGGCACTTCTTGAACATAACATCATCATGAATCTTGTTTCGGATAGGTTTCCTGACGCTCACGTATAAAAATGTACTTAAACAAAATCAAAACGAAATGTTGATCAACAATCGGCTCGATTTTTAAACAACATAGGCAGAAATGATTCATCTTTTTTATAAAACACAATCTTAAATTCTGCCGGATAAAAATCCATTTTAATCAAACTTTATTTACTGAAATAGTTAATTCTTACTTTTTTTACTTCACGTTCATTTAAGGATTGAACAGGTCGATGGTTATCAGGGAAAATGTTGCGGAATTTATCGATTTGTTCTTTAGACATTTCAATCGGCTCCTCCAATACAGCCCATATTACAGCTTCTGAGCATGGAGGAGTTGTTAAAGAACCATTATATCGAAACGAATCTTTATTTTTCGGTAATAAGCTCATTAAGTCGATGGGCTTTGTCAATTTAACATCTTTTGTTGTTTCTTCTGTGGGAATGACGTTCCAGGCCTTTTCTAGATAAATATTTGACGCTCCCTCTTTAATCATTAAGCCAAGAACGGCTAATTGGTTATTAGCATCCTTATGTACAAAATGTAATTCCATATCAAAATTCTGCCCATTAAATTGATGTTCACTTGGTGTATGGAAATGGAATTGTGCTAACTTATATTCCTTATTGTCAACGACAAAAGAGTTATCCAGGGTGGAAGGGTTGCCCTGAATCGTATATCCGTTGTTACTTAAGGAGAATCTAGTAGGCTTATAGTTAATATCAAGATTTGCTATTTTATCATCTTCTATAACTTGTGATGTTTGGATGTTGATAGGGGACTGCTCTTTCCCGTTTGTACATACTGCGTAATCGGGATTTATGTCACCCCAATGTTCTGGTCCTGTTTCCCCTTCGTAAGACCAATGGGCTGTATGTACATCAATTGACTTTTTCTTTTTATTTACAACATCATATTTAGCCGCATCGGGTGAAATAGAAGAATACGCTACTAAGGACAAAACTAGAAAAGACATTAACAATGAATAAAATATTTTTTTTGCTGGCATAATTTTAACCTCGTTTATATTGATTCATGTAATAAATGTATTTTTACCTCGATTATTGGATTTTAGTCGTTGTTTATATAAAATTCAGCGGACATACGTTCCGTTATTTTGCGGAAATGTTTCATTTTTACGTGATTAATATTAAATAAGTACCCAGTGTCCGATAATTCCTCCAAATCCTGTTATCTATGAAAATAGCGTACTCTATGTCCCTAAAAATATTGATACAATGAAATCCGAGAAAAGAATGCCTTTTTTCGAACAGGGCTTGAACTGAATAAGATAAGTAATAAAAAGCAGGGATTACCTTTACTTTACATATTAATATGGAGCTGATTTTGAATGACCCATTTATATTTTGTCCGACATGCTCATTCGACATATACACCTGACGAGTTAAGAAGACCTTTATCAAAAAAAGGAGTAGTTGACTCACATGAGATTACTGAATTATTAAAAGAAGAGCAAATTGATATTGTTATTTCAAGCCCATATAAGCGTGCAATTCAAACTGTTGAAGGGATTGCTCATTATTTTAATAAAGAGATAGAAGTGATAGAAGATTTTAAAGAACGAAGGTTAACCGCAGAACCTGTAGAAGATTTTACTTTTGCGATAACAAAGGTTTGGGAAGATGACCATTTCTCATGGGAAGGCGGAGAATCCAATGCAGTCGCTCAAAAAAGGGGCGTGGATGCCACTATTCAGATATTAGATAAGTATGAAGGTAAAAATATCGTTATAGGTACACACGGTAACATTATGGTTCTAATTATGAATTACTTTGATAATCAATATGATTTTGCATTCTGGAAAAATCTCGATATGCCCGATATCTATAAATTAACTTTTGATGGGAGAGAATTAAGAGATGTAAAAAGGTTATGGGAGTGTGTTTAATTTCTTTTTGAAAAATAGTTAATTTGAACGCACATCTTATTATTTTTAAAATGTGCGTCCGATATAATAATTAGCACGATCAGAGGCATTAATGTTACAAATTCTAAATCTATTAAACTATACTGTAATGACAACTTTTCCTTGTGCATGACCTTCTTCAAAGTATCTGAATGCTTCACGTACTTCACTTAACTTATACTGTCTATCAATTACTGGTTTTACTTTACCAGCCTCAAGCAGTTCTTTCATATATTTTAGATCCTTTTGGTTTGCTCTTTGTAATAGACTGCTCATTTTCTTACTTCCTGTCATTGAATGAAAAGGTCCAAATATTAAGGTCTGGTATAATTGAGATTCGGAGCCCCCAACGTGAATGAAATTTCCATTTGGTTTAAGTGCGCGTTTATAAGCGGAAAGGGGGTAAGAGCCATTAACCCCAAGAATTAAATCATAAAGCTCCTCGCGTTGGGTGAAATCATCTTTTGTATAGTCGATAACATGGTCTGCACCAATGGATTGCAATGTTTCTAAATTCCTCGTACTACATATACCAGTAACTTCAGCTCCGAATGATTTGGCAATTTGTACCGCGAAAGTACCGACACCACCCGATGCCCCATTAATTAATACTTTGTGTCCCGACTTAATTTTTCCCTTATCCCGTAATCCCTGTAAGGCTGTAACTCCTGCCATTGGTGCGGCAGCAGCCTCCTCGAAAGAGATATTGGCTGGTTTTAAGGCTAAGGCCTCTTCAGGGACAGCTACATATTCAGCAAAAGCACCCCAGCCATACTTAGAGAGGTCACCGAACACTTCATCACCTGGTTGAAACTGCTTAACATCTTTGCCAACTGCTTCAACTTGACCAGAAATATCACCCCCTGGTATAGGGTGTTTTGGTTTTTGTAGGCCGAAAGCTAAACGAGCTAGGAACGGTTTTCCTTTCAAAAGAACTAAGTTACCAAAGTTCAAGGATGCAGCATGAATCTTTACCAAGACTTCATTTTCTAAAGGTCTCGGTTTCTCAACTTCCTGCAGTTCAAGTACATCAGGTGAACCATATTTGTTGCTAACGATAGCTCTCAAAAATACCCCTCCAATTATAAATAAGAATAACAACCAATTAAAGTTGATTATGAATCCTACTGTAATACGTATTAGGGAAGGGATAGATTCGAATTTATTTGAATTTTAAAAAATATATTTTGAATGTGAAGCAAACTCAATCCTTTTTAGAAGGTAATTAAAAAATTAGTTTAAAATGGAAATTTATTCTTGAAAATGAACTGTGTGTCATTTAAAATAAAATGACGCACAGTTCATTTTATTAAAGAAAAGAAAGGAGGCGGAAGCGTTTATGAAAGCATCAACTATTAAAAAATTTGGCAGTGGCATAGTTATCATGTTCGCAATTGTATTGACCATTTCTGCAATCGTAAGATATTTTGTAATGGATCCTGCCACGTCTAATACAACTTTGGTTGAGCAGGGAATGAATATGTATGACTTTCATTATCAACCATGGAACATCGTTTTATTTGCTCATATTATGACTGCTTCACTTGCCATTTTGATCGGCCCATTTCAATTTTTCAAAAAGCTTAGGAACAAACGAAAGTCGCTGCATCGAAACATGGGGAAAATTTATGTAGTTTCAATTTTAATCAGTGGGATTACGGGGATTTATTTGTCGTATTTTGCGTTCGGGGGAGTTATCTCTAAACTAGGATTTTTCTCTTTATCGACCGCTTGGCTTATAACCGCTTATTTGGCATATAAAAACATTCGAATGAAGAGAATTCAAGAACATGAACGATGGATGTATAGAAGTTATGCAGTGACCTTTGTTGCGGTCACCTTTCGAATCTGGTCAGCTGTCATTGGTTATTCCTTAGATAATTTTGAACTTGGCTATACAGCAGCGATTTGGGTCAGCTTGGTTGGGAATTTGGTTATAATGGAATACTGGCTGAGAAGAAAGTTATATCAGAATAGAAAGTTAGAAACCATTAAAACGAATCATACTTTGTTAGACTAATGGAAGCTATTGAAAAATAGGATGGAATCATAAAATTTTTGCCATCTTCTTTATATTATTAGTTTTATATATTTATCCATCCAGGGGAAAATTTAACACTTTGGAAATTAGACATAGTGAAAAATTCTTATAAGTGCTTATCATATGAATGCTTTAAAAAATATAAGGTGAGGTTGCTGATGCAGCCTTTTTTTATTTGCCACCTTAAGCCCTAATAGAAAATGCGGTAAAATGAATCTAAAAAACATGGTAGTCAAAGAAGTAAAGATTGAAGGATTTCATAGGTTTGAAGTGAATAAGAATATTAGACAAAAGGTTAAAGGAAGGTAAATTTGGGGGATGTAAAAAGAGTCATAGAATCAGACCTAACATCCCATGATAAACGGTGAGGAAGAGGTATAGATTTATTTACCAATCCGAAATTAAAAACCATTGATATTCAAAGGTTATATTTTATGAAATGAGTAAGCAGAAGGAAGGTATGGAGAGATGAATCGAAAAGCTGTTGTTGCTGGGGCTACTGGTTTGGTTGGGAAGGAGCTCGTACGGCTATTGCTGAATGACCCGGATTACACCGATATAACACTCATAGTGAGAAGGTCAACGGGGATCGTGCATGGAAAGCTTCATGAGAAGGTTATTGATTTCGAACAATTGGAGAATACCAATGTGAATCTGAAAGGGACGGATGTTTTTTGCACCCTAGGAACGACCATTAAAAAGGCTGGCACGAAAGAGGCTTTCCGCCTAGTTGACTACCACTATCCTTTGACAATAGGCAAAATGGCTAAAGCACAGGGAGCGAAACAGTTTTTAATAGTAACCTCAATGGGAGCGAATCCTTTATCACGTACTTTTTACATACGAGTGAAAGGGGAACTCGAGGAGTCGCTCCGCGAGCTTTGCCTTCCAGCCCTACACATCTTCCGACCTTCACTTTTGCTTGGTAACCGGGAGGAGTTTCGACTCGGTGAGAGAATCATGTCATCCGTTTCAGGAATACTTTCGCCTATATTCTCAGGACCTCTGCGGAAGTACAGTCCAGTACAGGCAAAATCAGTTGCAAACGCAATGCTTCTTGCGGCAAAAAGGGAGCAATCAGGTGTTTATGTCAATGAGAGTGATCAGATTGCGACAGTAAGTGAGAAAAGCGGGATCTAAAATAAGGCATAAAATTATTATTAAGGCTGCCGAATGAATGCTGTAACGAAGGGAGTCTGGTGCATTTGAAAAAAACAATGTTATTTCTTCTTTTATGTATTTTTACATCTACTTCATCTGTTCAGGCACTTAGCTGGGCCTATTCCTTTGTTGTTTGGAAAGGAAATGTATATGAAGTTACAAAGGAAAATATACTTGAAATTGAAATAGGGAAGGTTATCGGAGAAGTAAAAACAAA
This sequence comes from Bacillus sp. JJ1532, assembly GCF_036965085.1. Lineage (NCBI taxonomy): Bacteria > Bacillati > Bacillota > Bacilli > Caryophanales > Bacillaceae > Bacillus > Bacillus sp. JJ1532. The sequence goes on along the minus strand of NZ_JBALOW010000001.1, from coordinate 51,953 downwards.
ACCTAATGATATGACTGGAAGTCACTATGGGAATGCCTCAAATTATTATCCAAAAGGAACAAAATACTATGAAATAAATGGTATATCCACGAAATCTGCCATTGCTGTGGAGACAGAAGAAAACAAGTGGGTAAAGGCTGTTTATGTTCATAAAGCCCCTTTTCATTGGATGGGCATTGTCATTAAGGTCTTGCCATTACTTGTTTTGTCGGCAATTGTGACTGTAATAATATTGAGGTTGAAAAAGACCTCGATCAATAACATTGAACGTGAATAATGATAAGGAATAGGGCCTTCACGATAGCCAGTTTGCCCTTCTATTGCCCGATAACCAAGGAAAATAGCTGTCACGGTAACCAGCTCGCCCTTCAGATGCCCGATAGCCAATGAAAATAGCTGTCACGGTAACCAGCTCGCCCTTCTGCTGCCCGTCAGCCAAGGAAAAGGGCCGTCACAGTAACCGGACCGCTCTTCAGATGCCTTTTAGCCAATGAAAAGAGCTGTCATGGTAACAAGACTCTCCCTTTGATGACTTGAAAAAGGGACCATGAATAAATTTAAGTATTCTATGGGGGATGATTATGAATATTGGAAGCGAATATTTGAAGGTTGTTATGGACCGATTTAAAAGTGTAAAAAGCCTTGGAGATAAAACGATAAATCAATTATCTGAGGAAGAAATATATTGGATATTTAATAACGAGTCAAATAGTGTTGCCATAATTGTAAAGCACATGAGTGGAAATATGGTTTCAAGGTGGACTGACTTTTTAACTTCAGATGGGGAAAAGGAATATAGAAATCGTGATGAAGAATTCAAATATGATATATCTTCAAAATCAGAGCTAACAATGGTTTGGGAAAAAGGTTGGAAAACCCTAATTGATGCATTAACTGGTTTAAGTGAACAAGACTTATTAAAAATTATCCATATTCGTGGAGAAGGTCATTTGGTTTTAGAAGCTATTGAAAGGCAAATGGCTCATTATGCATATCATGTGGGTCAAATAGTTTATATTGCTAAACAAGTTAAAGGTGAAGAATGGGAGAGTCTTAGTATTCCAAAAGGAAAATCGGAAGAATATTTACAACAAATGCTTGAAAAACATCAAGATAAATAGAAAAAATACTTTGGGAATTAGGTGGAACTAAATGGGGAGTACAATTTCATTTATTAGCCCTTTGATTCCCAAAGATGAAATGAAGTTACCCTTTTTGGAAAATCCCTTCTTATACATGCTGTCACGCTTGATTTCTAATCGGCCAACACAATCGAATCTTCTTTGCTCCAAATATAATAAATAAATTCATTCTCCTCATTCATATTAAGTTCTTCCTCACTTGCCGCTCTTTGAATAAATCCGTTCTTTTCCAAAACCTTTTGGGAAGCTGCATTATATGTCGCGGTCATGGCTTTAATGCACTTTACTCCTAGTTCGGGAGCTGCCTCTAGCAGCATTTTGAGCGCATGATTAGCAATGCCTTTCCCTGTGTGTGCCTCTCCAATTCTATAACCAACAGATCCAACACTTTCAACTGGGTCAATATCGACTAAATTGATTCTTCCTAGAATAGAGCCGTTTTCACCTTTAATTAAATAAAAATGAGATACCCTCAGATCTTGTTCTTCTAGCAAGGCTTCATTCTTCAATTTAAAGGTATTATATTCATAGTAATCATCTCCGCGGCTTGGAACCATCGTTTCGAAAAAAGCTCTGTTCTCCACTTCAAATGTAAATAATCTTTCAAAATCTGCTTCGGATAATTTTACAATTAATATTTTCATCGGCAATCACCATCAACTTAAGGTTTATCATCCCATTATAAACAAAAGTAACTCATTTATGAATATAAACGCTAGTCCCAACCCGAACTCTGGATGATAGGTCTAGAACATCATAATTGAACATGCGAATACATCCGTGTGAGACATTTTTTCCAATCGAAGCGGGGTTATTTGTACCGTGTATCCCATAATGAGGTGCTGACAATCCCATCCAAAGCACTCCAAATGGTCCGCCGGGATTAGGTTGTTTATTAATAATCTTGTAAGTCCCAGAAGGTGTAGGTGTCAATATTTTTCCAACAGCAATAGGGTAGGTCTTTATTAATCTGTTTCCATCAAACAATTTTAATTGATGCTTTGATGTAGAAACATCGATCCATCGTACCATGTAGATCAACTCCGTTTTTTGACTATTGTATGAGCAAGCTTAGGCTTTTGTTAATGACGGTTTGCAGGAGTAAAAAGGAAATAGTTTACAAACACTAAAGCCATTAAGCATGAAAATGGTGATGGAATAATGTCCACTTTTTTAAGAAAAATATTAAGAAAAGGCTCTTGGAGGAGATAATGTGGCAAATGAAGCAAAACAAGATAATTTATTATCGCTTATAAAGAAGGGAAATAAATCCTCTGCAGTAGCAGCTATAGGTAATACTGTAATAGCAGTGGCCAAAGGAATTGCCTATGTCTTAAGTGGAAATGGGGCTATGTTTGCTTCTACAATGCATTCCCTCGCTGATGCAGTAAATCAAGGGTTTGTTTTTGTCGGCAGTGTACTTTCAGAAAAAAAACCGACACGCAGGTTTCCTGCTGGTTTTGGCAGGGTGATCAATATTTTCTGTATGATCGCCGTTATTGTTGTGACTATAATGGCTTATGAAACAATAAAAGAAGGCTGGCATTTACTTCAACACCCCGTAAGCAAAACAGGTGGATTTTGGCTGAGCGTCATTGTTTTAATCATTAACCTTGCGATAGACGGTGCTATTCTAGTTAAAGCGATGAAAGAGATATTAAAAGAAGCGAGAGTTGAAAATATAAATGGATTTGGGATTGTATCAGGAGCATTGAAAAATGTCGGCAGAGCAGCCCCACCTACCCGCTTAGTTTTTTACGAGGACATTGTGGCGTGTTTAGGTGCATTATTAGCGCTAATTGCTATCGTTGTTACCTCTTTAACAAACTTTAATGCATTAGATGGAATAGCCACTATTCTGATCGGTGTACTGATGGTCGGAGTTGCTTTTAGGGTGGGATTTGATAATATGGTCGGTCTCATAGGAGTAGCCGCTCCACAGGAAATAGTGGAAAGAGTTCAAAATGCTATCTTTAGTGATAAGGAAGTTGCTGATATAAGAAAACTTCGAATTTTACAAGAGGGAAGGTACTATCATGTCGAGGGACTCATCGAATTAAGAAAAGGCCTCTCCCTCTCAATTGCTGATGATATAAAGTTCAGGGTACAGGATAAGATCATGGATGATCCAGATATAACCGATGTGACCCTCGGAATTATTGAGGATGACGATATTAAAAGTTGGTCCACTGATAATTTGAAGGGACTGACATGACCAAGTATATTCATTATAAACACTGCAGGTGCTTAAAGTTTCAATAATAAAAAGGCTGTCGAATTATTTCCGACAGCCCTATTTGTTTGGTCAAAAAAAATCCAGCTGTTTTCTCCAGCAGGTCTCCTCAAAAATAAAGCGGGCTAAGATTTCTTGTGATCTTCTAAGCTCAGTGTCATATGGAGTTCCATTGGTTGCAACTTTTCTCCTTATTCAAAAGAATATTTGAATATATCTTTTGACAGTTTATTGATGAACAGCATAAACTAATATGTAAATAATCAAATGCTCATTTGAATGAGGTGGATGAATGAGTCAAAAAAATATAACTGCAGATGACTCCTGTGAAACATTTTGCTTTGATGAAGAAAAGGTCAATCGGATCCAACAGAGAGTGGACGAAGTGAATGGAGTAGAATTATTATTTAAAGCCTTGTCTGATGCCACCCGAATTAAAATTGCCTATGCGCTAACAATAGAGAAAGAATTATGTGTTTGTGACGTAGCAAATATTATTGGATCTTCAACGGCTACAGCTAGCCATCATTTACGATTATTGCGTGATTTGGGGTTAGCGAAGCATCGAAAGGAAGGAAAGCTTGTTTTTTATTCCTTAGCGGATGATCATGTACATCAATTAGTATCGATCGCATTAATTCATTCTAAAGAGGGTGTAAGCAATGGGGGAAGCGCTGGAGAATAATAAAGAAATATACAGGTTACAAGGACTTTCTTGCGCCAATTGTGCAGCAAAATTTGAAAAAAACATTCGTGAAATTGATACGGTGAATGATGTTCAATTAAATTTCGGTGCATCAAAATTAACAATCATCGGGGAAGCAACGATTGAACAGCTAGAGGAAGCCGGCGCATTCGATGGAATTAAGGTACTTCCTGAGAACCAAAGAGGAAAAGAAGAAAAGGTGTCATTTTGGAAGAAGGTCGAAAATAAAAATACGATGGCTTCACTTTCCTTCCTAATATTAGGATATGCGTCAATGTATACATTGGGAGAGAGCCACATAGCTACAATCTTCACTTTTGCTTTATCGATTATACTTGGCGGGTTTGATCTTTTTAAGGTCGGGTTAAAAAACCTTACAAAGCTGCAATTTGATATTAAAACTCTGATGACAATCGCGATCATTGGTGCGGCCATTATCGGAGAGTGGAGTGAAGGGGCAATTGTGGTTTTCTTATTCGCCTTGAGCGAGGCTTTAGAAAGCTACTCCATGGATAAAGCACGAGAATCGATTCGCTCTTTAATGGATATTGCTCCAAAAACCGCTTTAGTGAGGCGCGGAAATCAAGAAATGGAATTAGATGTTGAAGATATCGAATTAGGCGATATTTTAATCATTAAGCCCGGGGAAAAGCTGGCAATGGATGGGGAAGTCGTACAAGGGCAATCTTCTATCAATCAAGCAGCCATCACGGGCGAATCCATCCCTGTTTTAAAAATTCCTGGTGATGAAGTATTTGCCGGCACATTAAATGAAGAAGGTTCATTAGAAGTAAAAGTCACGAAACGGGTGGAAGATACAACGATTGCTAAAATTATCCACTTAGTGGAAGAGGCGCAGGCAGAGCGCGCTCCTTCGCAAGCATTTATTGATAAATTTGCGAAATACTATACTCCCGCCATTATGATTATCGCTTTTTTAATCGCGATTGTTCCTCCATTACTCATGGCTGGAGATTGGTCCGAATGGATTTACCGAGGCCTTGCTGTATTAGTTGTCGGCTGCCCGTGTGCTTTAGTTATTTCTACTCCAGTTGCAATTGTCACAGCCATTGGGAACGCAGCGAAAAAAGGTGTATTAATTAAAGGCGGCATTCACTTAGAAGAAGCGGGACGTTTAAAAGTAATTGCCTTTGATAAAACCGGCACATTAACAAAAGGGACACCAGAAGTGACTGATATGAAAGCATTAGAAGGACATTGCGAAAAAGAATTATTGGGAATCGCCATGGCTATTGAGAAATTTTCACAGCATCCTTTAGCATCCGCGATCATTCGAAAAGCTGAAAAAAATGGGATTTCCCCAAATGACTTTACTGCTGAAGATTTCCAATCCATTACGGGTAAAGGGGCAAAAGCTCGAGTTCAGGATGTTGTCTATTATATTGGAAGTCCTAAGCTTTTTGCCGAGATGAATCATCTTCCTGCTGCCGTTGAAAATGAAGTAAAAGCGTTGCAAATTCATGGAAAAACAGTCATGTTAGTGGGTACAAAAGAAGAGCTTATTGGACTAATAGCTGTTGCCGATCAGGTGAGGGACAGCAGCGCTGAAGTCATTCGAAAATTGTATAATATCGGCATACAAAAAACGATTATGCTGACGGGGGATAATCAAGCAACAGGTCATGCAATCGCTAGGCAAGTTGGGGTAAATGATGTAAAAGCCGATCTATTGCCTCAAGATAAATTAGAAACGATTAAATCTTTAAAAGAACAATACGGAAAAGTGGCTATGGTCGGAGATGGAGTCAATGATGCACCAGCCTTAGCAACAGCCACGATTGGGATCGCCATGGGCGGGGCAGGGACCGATACAGCAATCGAAACTGCTGATATTGCTTTAATGGCCGATGATTTAAATAAGCTGCCATACACTATCCAGCTAAGCCGCAGAGCCTTAAGGATTATTAAGGAAAATATTTCGTTCGCCCTAGGACTCAAATTATTAGCGTTAATTTTAATAGTTCCAGGCTGGCTGACGTTATGGATGGCGATTTTTGCGGACATGGGAGCGACACTCATTGTCGTGTTAAATTCATTGCGGTTATTGAGGGTAAAGGAGTAACCGTGAAATAGAATTAATGAAAGAGGCTATCCAATTGGATAGCCTCTATTCATGTTCAATTTTTTATGAAAGTGTGATTCTTTTACCGAAAAAATAAAAATCGAAGCTACGCGGTCAATGAAAGTGTTGTTCATTTACCCAAATAATCAAAAGAATACTCGTAAGGTTAATAATATGACTATTCGTTTATCCAAGGTACTTTTTCGTCATAAACCTATTGGTCAAATCCTTATCTCCGGCGCTATTCCTTATTTCAAATCCTCAATCGAATTAATATCAACATAATTTGGGACAACTAATCCAAGTTTTGTCCCTTTTAGGTTCGGGCCAAGGTCAACAATATCGTTCTTATACGTATTGTAATATTCGAGATGAGTAGTTGGCAGCCAGGCAGCGACCATGGCATCGGCACTGCCGTTTGCAATCCCGGCAAACATCGGGCCGACTTCAACCTGACTCAGCGTTACATCGTAGCCATTCTGCTCAAGCACCTTCGCAATGACATTTGTGCTCGCTATTTCAGTATCCCAAGCTACATAAACAAGTTTGACCTTTTCGCCATTCCCCGCTTGGGCACCGTTTGTCCATTTGGCTACTTTGTCTGGATTGGCAGCAATCCATTTTTCAGCAGCATCAGCTGGATCCGCGCCTTTTTCAATTTCGACCATCACGTTTTCCATATCACTCGTTTCCCAAAAGAATTGATCGAGGATTTTATAAGCACCAGGGGCATCTTGATCAAGCCCTTTTCTAACGATTGTATTAATATTTTCAGCTTTGCCAAAGGCACCTTTTGGATCTTCGAGATACTTTAAATCAAATGATGAGAACATCCAATGTGGTGACCATCCCGTGACAATGATGGGTTCCTTCTTATCAATGGCTTTCTTTAATACGGCAACCATTGCGGCTGATGAGCCTTCAACTAGCTGCCATTTTTCTAATCCGTACTCCTCTAACATTTGATGGGACGTTGCCATTATTCCAGCTCCAGGCTCAATCCCGATAATTTTATAATTGGTTTGAGCCCCGATTCCACTCGCATTTTCATCTTCAGCAGTACTTTTTGTAAACGATAATACGAGTGCAGTTCCTACTAGTAGGATCGCTAAAATAGATAAAATCACCTTTTTGCTAACAATATTTTCATACGCCGGCTTGCGAAGGTTTTGCGAGATCCGGTCGAGAATAATGGCAATAATCACGATGGATAATCCGGCTTCAAAGCCTTGTCCCACATTTATTTGGCTTACCGCCCGATAAACGTCCGCTCCAAGTCCCGGCGCTCCAACTAATGAAGCCGTCACAACCATGGATAGGGCAAGCATGATACTCTGGTTTACTCCCGCCATAATCGTTGGAGTGGCTAAGGGTAATTGGACTTTGAACAATTTTTGGCTAGGTGTAGAACCGAAAGCATCTGAAGCTTCAATTAAATCTTCTGGCACTTCCTGTATCCCAAGATTGGTCATACGGATGGTCGGAGCAATCGCAAAAATAAAGGAAGCAATAATTCCCGGCACAACACCAATTCCGAAAAATAAAATAGATGGAATTAAATAAACAAAAGCCGGCATTGTTTGCATGAAGTCTAAAATAGGCGTAATAATGCTTTGCGCTGTTTTACTCCGTGCACACCAAATTCCTAGTGGTATCCCAATGACAATTGTGAGCAAGCCTGACAAAACAACGATGGCCAGTGTTTGAATACTTGAATCCCAATATCCAAGATTATTAATCAACAGTAAGCTAATCAGCGTAAAAATTCCTAATGGCCATCTGCTCGTATAAGTAACTAAAAGGGCTAAAATGATAATTAATACGATAGGAGGACCTGCACTTAATACATCCACTAAAATATTTAAAAGCCCCTCGACCGCACTTGTTATGAATGAAAATAATCCAGCAAATGTGACGGTTATCCAATTAACGAGCGTATCGATCCATTGTCCTAATGGGATTTTTGGCATGCTCAATCACTCTCCAAATCGTTCAAAGAATCTTTATTCCCTGCAAGAGCACCAATTACGGCACCACGAATAACGATTCCTTTCAATCTTCTTTCTTCATCAATAACCGCTAATGGCAGACTGGATGTTGCTATATCATCCATAAATTCGGCAAGCAATGCATCTTCTGTAACGGTAGGAAGGTCGGTTGCCATCGCTTCGGAAATGGATTGGTTTTGGTCGATTGCCTGGCGAGCTTGTTCAGCCATTAACACACCCAATAACTTATTTTTTCGATCAACGACAAATATGCTGGAATATCCTTGCTTTCGCATAATTTCCAGAGCCACCCTCGGACCGCGGTCTGGACTAATTTTTTCTGGCCGTTTCATTACATGGGATGCCGTTAATACTTTCGATAAATCGACATCCTCCACGAATTTCTCAACAAATTCATTGGCTGGATTCATCATTATTTGTTCAGGGGTTCCTAATTGAATGACACTGCCGTCTTTCATTAAAGCAATTCTGTCCCCAATTCGGAGTGCTTCATCTAAGTCATGCGTGATAAAAATAATCGTTTTCTTGTACAGTTCCTGGATTTCGAGTAATTCATCCTGCATGTCTTTACGAATGAGTGGATCTAAGGCACTGAACGCCTCATCCATTAATAATATTTTCGTATCGCTTGCGAGAGCCCGCGCAAGCCCGACCCTTTGCTGCATTCCGCCGCTTAGTTGGGATGGGAGCTGGTCTTCATAGCCTTTTAAACCAACAACTTCAAGGGCTTTCAGCGCTTTTTCACTGCGTTCTTCTGGAGGAACATTTTTAATTTCGAGACCAAACTCTGTGTTTTCTAAAATGGTTTTGTGCGGAAATAAAGCAAACTTTTGAAAGACCATACTAATCTTCTTTTGTCTAACTTCTCGCAGTCTTGCGGCATTCATCTTTACGATATCTTCATTTTCAATCAGAATTTCCCCGATTGTAGGGTCAATTAGCCTATTAAACATACGGATTAAGGTTGATTTCCCACTTCCAGATAACCCCATGATGACAAATATTTCACCGGGAAAGATTTCGAAATGGACCTTATTCACACCAACTGTTTGCCCAGTTGCTTTCAAAATTTCCTTTTTCGTTTTTCCTTGCTTTAATAAATCAATGGCAGCTTTAGGCGATTTGCCAAAAATCTTCGAGACATTTCTAACTTCTACAATAGGCTTCAATCTAAACACCTCATTTTCTAAGTTGCCAAATATCATATGTAGTTTTGCCGATTAATTAACTTTATATGTTGGTTTTGTGCAGGGGCATTGGCGACTGAAGCTCTGTAGACGGGAAATTTTTGGAGTGAATTTATTTAAGTGGGAGTTTGTCCCAAACATTCATTTCCTTTTCGAATATTATTTTAATAAAAGGCTGGTGAGCTAAATAATGTATTTAGTTGGCTTCTATTCGCCAAAAGCAAAATCAGGTGTAACGGAATTGTCTTTATCGATTTATCAGTGGCTTAAAATGAATACGCCTTTATCTGCAGCATTTATTTCCTATGGGGCTTTAGAAAAAGAAGAGAATTCCAATGGGTTTATCCACGAATTCTCCAAATTATCATTAACAGAGCAAAAGCGAAAAGTGAAAAGGATGAAGAAGGAATACGATATTATTATTTACGATGCTTCTAGTCAACTTTCCGAAGGGGTTTTAAAGCTATTGCCTATTGTGGATCGATTATTTGTTGTTGGTGAAGAGCATACAAACTTTGCAGTAAAACTGCATCAAATCATTCAATTTAATAAAATTTTTGATAAGAGCGTAAAGAGTTTTATTACACATTTACAAGGGAATAAAACTTTTATTATCCGTGAAAATAAGGTTGATCGTGTAATTGGATTTAATTATACAAAAGAAGAAGCAAATGAAATTGGTCAAATGGTATATACAGATTATGTTACCCATTATTTAGAGGGGAAATTTATTGAAAAAAATGAAAAAGTCTATAATAAAATTAAACAAATTCCGAAAGAAGAATTGTACAGAGGCTTGTACGAACTTGGTATTGATTTTGAAAAAGCACTGCTCTTTCATAAATTTATTATGATGCGTGAAGCATTAGGGCAAAACTACAATGAAGCACTTGAAAATCTATTTCCATTATTAATAAATTCCTCTTTCCAAGAACTTCTAGAAAAATTTGAAAGTGAATTTTATTTCATAACAAAATTTAAAATTTAATAAGCATCCATTTATCATTCCTCTAAAAACTCTTCTTTTTTACCGCGTTTAGCACCGTCATTCTGTAATATAACTGGATTAACTTTGATGAAATCAATAATATTCCTTGAATTGGTTCCAGATAATCTTTTGCCTCATGTCCCTTTTGGGAAAGTCATAAATAGTAGCGTAAATAGAAGATCCCTCACTTTTGTGGGGGATTTATTTCGTTTTATTTTTCTCCTAATTACAAAAGCTATGGAAAGGTTAAAAGAAAATAACAAATGGAGGAATGGACAAATGACGAATTACGATTTAATTATTAAAAGTGGGCAAATCGTGACTGCGGATTCGATTATTAAAGGAGATATTGCCATTAAAGATGGAAAAATCATAGAGGTTTCGGCGGGCAAAGCGTTTGAGGGGACAGCAGATAAAGAAATAAATGCAGAAGGACTTCATATTCTCCCTGGGCTAATTGATACACATGTCCATTTTAATGAACCGGGAAGAACGGAATGGGAAGGACTGGAGACAGGAAGCAGAAGCTTAGCTGCCGGCGGGGTGACCACCTTTTTTGATATGCCATTGAATAGCACTCCACCAACCATTAATAAAGAAAATTTGGAAATAAAAAGTTCTATTGCTGCTGAAAAATCCATTGTTAATCCGCGTTTTTGGGGCGGGCTAGTCCCAGAAAATATAGAGGATTTAAGAGGTTTACATGAAAATGGCGTGATCGGCTTTAAGGCATTCATGTCCCCAAGCGGGATTGATGATTTTAATAATGTGGATGATGAATCAATTTATAAGGGAATGAAGGAGATTGCCTCTCTTGGTTCGCTTTTAGCCGTTCATGCGGAAAGTACGGTAATGTGCGATCAGCTTGCGAAAGAAAAAATAAGTAAAGGGAAAGTATCAGCAAGAGATTTTGTGGAATCCCGTCCGATTATTTCTGAAGTAGAAGCAGTCAGAAGAGTCCTTTCTTATGCAGAGCTAACTGGATGTAAGCTGCATATTGTCCATGCCAGCAGCCGCAGAGTTGTGAAGCTTATTAATGAAGCAAAGGAAAGCGGCTTAGATGTTACAGTGGAAACATGCCCGCATTATTTATCGCTGACAGTAAAAGATTTAGAAGAAAAAGGAGTATTGACGAAGTGTGCTCCGCCATTAAGAGATAAGGATGAGGTAGAAAATCTATGGGCCGCTGTCGCAAATGGTGAAATTGATGTCATCGGTTCAGACCATTCACCAGCACCCGCATCCATGAAAGAAAGCACAGGCAATATTTTTGAAGGGTGGGGCGGTATTTCAGGAGCGCAATCTACGTTAAATATTTTGTTAACCGAAGGGCATTTTAAAAGAAAACTTCCTTTAGAAAAAATAGTTGAATTAACTTCAACAAATCCCGCGAAAGTATTCGGACTTTCAAATAAAGGAACGATTGCCGCCGATTACGATGCTGATTTGACACTTGTGAATTTAAACGAAAGCTTTGAACTAAAGAAGGAAGATTTATTCTATCGTCATCAGCATTCACCATATGTTGGCATGACCTTTAAAGGAAAAGTCACAACAACGATTGTCGGTGGGAAAGTAGTATTTGAAAATGGGAAACTGATGGAGAAATAAAAGAACATAACCCCGTCCCTTTATTGGAACGGGGTTATTTATTTTATCTTAGCCCTTCATTTATTTTATGGGAGGAGTAAGCCATAATGTTTAATTTAACAATAGTAAATAGATATTGCGTTTACCCCTTGTAATTCGATTTTGGGTAAACTATAATATCAATTAACCAGTGGTCAATTAAAGGAGGATCTATGTCACCTCGTAAATCATCTTCTCAAGAACTTACTCAAGAAATGATTCTAAATGTAGCAAGAACTCAATTTATTGAAAAAGACTATCATCAAGTATCCATGAGAAGTATTGCTAAACAACTTGATTGCAGTCACGGAGCTCTTTATTATCATTTTAAAAATAAAGCTGAATTATTTTATGCCATTATAGAAGAATATTTTATGAATTTGAACAGGCTTATCGAAGAAATTGTTGAGGCTCCTGAAGATTCTCATATTAAACTCCAAAAAATTCTGATCGGCTTTATTGAATTCGGCTTAAATCATCAAAGTCAGTATGAAATGATGTTTATGATAAGAAATACGGAGGTAAATGCTTTATCTCAAGAAGCTGCGAATCTTAGCTATGAAAAATTTGCTCAGGCCGTTCAATCTTTAGCTACGAATAAATTATTAATTAGTGATATTTACTCTTCGTTTATAGCTCTTCACGGCTTTGTTTCTCATTATCGGGGTCATGTTAGTGGATTTGAGGAAGCGAAAGAAGCTGCTCATTTACATGTCAAATTTATTTTTAAAGCTCTAAATCAACAGAACTGATTTAGAGTATATTTTTTAACTTTGTTGACCAGTGGTTAATAAAAGGAGGAAGATGAGAATGAAAAAAGCATTAGTGGCAGGTGCATCGGGTGGTATGGGATATGCATTAGTTTGTGAATTAGTATCTAGAGGTATTGATGTCGTTGCCTTTTCCAGAGGAAAAGAAAAGCTTGAACGACTTTACAAAAGCCAGTCAAATGTAATCATCTTTTCAGGAGACGCATTAAATCAAGATGATTTGATGGAAGCAGCAGATGGAGTAGATGTCATTTTTCATGCTGTAAGTTTTCCTTATCAAGAATGGGTTGAGAAACACCTCAAATGTATTGATATTATGTCAGAAGTGGCAAAAATAAAAGGAGCAAAAATAGCTTTTGTCGACAATATATATGCTTATGGAAGGCAATTTAATCAATTGGTGACAGAAGATGCAAAAAAAGAACCCCATACTAAAAAAGGAAAAATCAGACTGCAAATGGAAAACAGGTTAAAAGAAAGCGGTGTGCCAACCTTAATTGTCCATATGCCTGATTTATACGGGCCCAATGCTGAAAACACCATTCTTCACGAAACCCTCAAAAACGCAGTACTAAATAAAAAAGCCAATTTTGTTGGGAGTACGAAAGCAGCTAGGGAATTCCTTTTTACTAAAGATGGTGCGATAGCCATGGTTGAATTGGCACTCCGCCAAGAAGCATATAATCAAAATTGGAACATTCCATCTAAACATCCTATTACGGGTGATGAGTTAATTGCGATTATACGAGAAATAACGGGATACGAGAAAAAAGTCAGAACTGTATCGAAAAGCATGATCCGTTTCTTAGGAATTTTTTCACCCTTTATGAAGGAAATGGTGGAAATGATGTATTTGACGGAAAATCCAGTCTTGCTTAGTGGAGAAAAGTATCAAAAAGAGATAAATTTATGGCCGAGTACTTCATATAGACAAGGAATTCAAGAAACAATTTCTTGGATGAAGGAAAATTAAAGAGATGTATTAGTTTAATATGGTAAAATAGTGGAAAAACAGTCCTGGGAGAGAGCATATATGCATATCCGTAAACTAAATATAAATGAAAAACCACCGATCGATTTATTGCTATTGGCTGATCCTTCTTTGAAATTAGTTGAGGAATATACACAAAGAGGAGAATGCTTTGTGGCTGAAATGGATGATCAAATTGTTGGGGTGTATGTACTTCTTCCGACAAGACCTGAAACGGTGGAGCTGGTGAATATTGCAGTAATCGAAACCCGCCATGGCCGCGGTATCGGGAAACAACTTATCATGCATGCAATAAAGACAGCTAAATTATCTGGATACAAAACAATGGAAGTGGGTACTGGAAATTCCAGTATTGGACAATTAGCTCTCTATCAAAAATGTGGTTTTAGAATGACCGGTATTGATCTAGACTTTTTCACTAGGAATTATCCAGAAGAAATTATTGAGAACGGAATACTTTGCAGGGATATGGTTCGGTTATCTCAGAATTTGTAGATGAAATAGAAAAACTTATAGAACCAAACTAGAATTAGCTGCCATTTGTGGTGGCTATTTATTTTTTTAAATAATAAACAATGGCAATTAATTTAAAACGGATTTTTTGTCGGAGACATCTAGTTCGAAAGTAAGGTCTTTTTTCATAAAATAAAATGAAAATATGGAGCTGGAGGTTGGGCATGATTACAGCAAATCTTAACTCATTGAAGCTTTTAGAAGGATGGTTTGAAAATGATCCAACGACAAGACAAAGGGCGGCATTTCCACTTTATAAAAGTACAGGAACAAAAAATCTTTCCGTTGTTTACTTTGAAATTAAACCTGGAGACAGTCTTGGTACTCATACCGATAGTGCGGAAGAAATCATTCTCGTTTTAGAGGGAAAAGCGGAAGCCACTGTTGAACATGAAAAAGGGGAAATAACGAAAGGTGAGATGGCTCTTATTCCTCACATGGTTCCCCATAATATTCGAAACATTGGTTCAGAAACATTAAAAGTGGTCGGCTTTTTTTCGAGTCCCAATGTGGTTTCTACATTTGTTGAGCCTCTAATGCCCATAAACCAGAGCACGGTTGGCACGCCGCCTATTGAAAGCGATAGCCCAATGACATGGAATGAAATCTTTAGTAGAATAATGGGTTAATTTGGTGCATAAAGAGTAAAAAACGACAGAGGAAAAAAAATAGGGAGCTATTCAGAAAAGCTGACTTTCTGAACAGCTCTTTTATTATTCCAAAAGAAAGTAAGAAACCAAACATCCGGAAGAATTATCGAATGCACAAAAAAGGGATTGGTGAATTAACAGGATGTAATGAAAAATTCATAAATTATTTTTTTTTGGCAATAGGGGAAACTGCTTCTTTAGCAAGCCCCTAGGTGAGGACGTAGTAGCCAAACAGTCACCTAAAGGCTTGTACAGAAGGTAGCTAACATTTCATAAATAGAAATGAATAAATTTTGATATAAAATGAAAAGGGGTTATTGAAATTTATCACGCAACCTCATAAAACTATAAATTAATGCAGCATCTCTGCCCATTTTATTACGAGAGTTGATTTTGGGACGCAGACAATTTAGAAATAGCTGGTCGCAGCATCTTGTTCGGCCATATCTCCAATAACATTCGTCATGTAACTTACAACACGCATCTACTTCATTAATTGGTGACCCTGGCCCGGAACAACCAGGCCCACAATACCTATATCCGGGTATACAAAACCCAAAAGGTGACCGTCTATAGCTCATTAATCCTCCTCCTTCCCTGACAAGCACTGAGATACAATAGAGTATGTATTTTCAGCATTAAACGGAAAGGCTTTTAAACTGTTATATGTGAATGCAGCTGGAAAAGAGGAGTTTTTCGAGAGAGCAGACAGTGCTATATGGATTTTCCAGAGATACACGAAGACTTGGCATAAACTGTATAGTGGAAAATACATTAAATAAATCAAAAAACCTCCCATCACCGGGAGGTCTAAATTTATTAAGAAGAGTATCTATTTTTTATTGAAAAATACCGGAGCAGAATCCACGTTTTTTAACCACAAATGTTCTATTCCATTCATTCCATCTTTAACCCATACATCCCCTTGGTGACCCTTTTCAGTCTTGCGATACCATGTAATTGCTGACCCAACGACTTGCGGTGCATGATCCAATTCATCTTTCTTTGGAAAAGTAATCTGCTTTTGTTCACCTGATTTTAAATTAATGACATATAGGGCTGTAAACATTGTTGGAACGGGTCCCTCTTTCCATTCCTTATTTTCTTTTGCTCGGGCAACGATGACTTGATCTGGAGAGAACCATTCGATATCAAGGTCTACGAATCCTTTCGGGGTATATTCCCTTTGTTTGGTCATGACAGGAATGTCGGCAATGGTTGTATGTTTGTTTTCAACGAGAAATCTTCCTTCCCCGGAAATGAAGGCTAGCTGATTGTTTGAGGGGGCCCATTTGATCCAGTTTTCATACCAGAGCATCTTGCCAATCACTTGAAAGTGATCCCCTTTAGATGAAAGGACGC
Source organism: Bacillus sp. JJ1532 (assembly GCF_036965085.1). Classification (NCBI taxonomy): domain Bacteria; kingdom Bacillati; phylum Bacillota; class Bacilli; order Caryophanales; family Bacillaceae; genus Bacillus; species Bacillus sp. JJ1532. The sequence goes on along the minus strand of NZ_JBALOW010000001.1, from coordinate 35,690 downwards.
ATAAAGTATTGCTGTCATTGGACAATGACGCAGTTGGCATGGCTAGAAAGCTAACCCAATTCCCATCAGCACTCCACTTAAAGTATACAGCGTCGATGGCAAATAATTGATCATTTGTCTGAATGGTATAAAAAGGCTTTATTTTATTTACGTTTAGATTAGCATCAGCTGACACTTTAAAAAGATGAATAGGTTCCCATCCAGTAGGAAGCAAATTAGATTGTGACGAAACGATAAACTCTTTTCCATTGGGAAACCAAGCAAAATCACTTACACCTAGAGACACATTCTCAAATCCTTGTGGCCGTCCATTTTTTGTTTTTGTCACATTTAAGAGCCCTCTTGAATTGTAAGCTAGTTGATTTGATACAGGCGACCATTTAAAATTTCCCGTTTCAATCGTTTCATATGGTTGGTAGATTTCCTTTTTTTTTGAATCATACATATACAAATATGTTTTTTCTTGTTGCTCATCACCATCCAAAAAGGCTATAAACCGCCTATCCATGGACCATTGTGGATTGACTATATAGCGACCTGTTGTCAGTTGAATTTCTTTATCGTCCTCCTTTACCCATAGCTGATGATCTCGTATAAATGCAGCCTTAAGCTGAACTTCGGCAAAAGCATCCACTGTAAAATGATAACTAATGAATAGAATTATTAAAAAAATCCTCATTGCCATTAATATCCCTCCTTGTCATAGGATGTCCTACCAAGGGAAAACAATGGCCATAATACTGAAAGGAAAAATGCTCCTCATCCAAAAGTCGTAGATCTTTCTCGAACGATTTGCGTAAACCCCTTTCCTCCAACCTTCCGATGTGACTAGTGCTTTCTTTTTCTAAAATAAAAGTAAGAAAACGAAAGAAAGCGAGAGATTCAGATGAACAATAAAATGGTTGTTATGATTACAGGGGCATCGAAAGGTCTTGGAAGAGCACTGACATTGGCATTTGCTAAACAAGGAGTACTGCTTGCGATTTGTGCGAGAGGGGAAGGGATGCTGCGCAAGGTTGAGCAAGAAGCGAGAGAGCTTGGGGCTGAGATCATTGCAGTGGAGGCGGATGTTACGAATGTAAGGGATGTAAATCGGTTCGTCTCAATTGTAGAAGAAACTTTCGAACGGGTAGATATTTTAATAAATAATGCATCCGTATTTGGACCGGGTCCTACGCTGCTGGCCGATTATCCGGATCATGACTTTGCGGAAGTGATACGGATGAATGTGGTTAATCCTTTTCTTGTAACGAAGCGTGTATTGCCAGGCATGCTAATTAGAAATAACGGAAGAATTCTGAATGTCACATCAGAAGCGGGAAAAACAGGATTTGCTGAATGGGGTGCTTATGGGATTTCAAAGTTCGCGGTGGAAGGATTAACCCAAACTTGGGCTGATGAGTTAGAGGATACAGGTGTGAGTATGGGGATGGTTGACCCTGGAGAAATGGATACAGAGATGCACGCAATTGCCGTTCCTGATTGTGATTATGAGCTTGGTAACCCTCATGATGTCGCAAAGGCATTTGTTTATCTCTCATTAAATGAATCAGTAGAAGTGAACGGCAAGAGATTTGAGGCACAATCAATTTTAGAGGAAAAAAGGGGGCCGCTCCTATGATGCTAGCTGCACGTCCATTCCAAGTCCATGAAGATTTAAATGCGAATACGCCGGCTGAATACAGAGGAATACCGCGGGATCATGTCCGTTTAATGGCGCTCGATTCAAAAACGGGAGACAGCTTCCATAATCACTTTTACGAGTTAGGGTCTTACTTGCAAGAAGGAGACTTGCTTGTCTTAAATAATAGCCGTACACTTCCAGCTGTGTTAAAAGGGAAAAGGGGAACGCAACATATTGAAATTCGTTTATCACGGAAAATATCTGAATTCGAGTGGGAGGCACTTGTAACAGAAGGGATATTGAAGGTAGGTGAAAAGATTGATTTACCAGGAGATCTAGCAGCGACCATTACTGGGCAGGGAAATGAAGCCCCGTTAATTATTCTCGCATTTTCAAAGAGTGGAATCGCACTATACGATACAATCTATCAATTTGGAGAGCCGCTTCACTATGAATATATTGAAACACCTTGGCCGTTAGAAATGTATCAAACCGTTTATGCTTCTGTTCCGGGCTCTGTGGAAATGCCTTCTGCTGGAAGAGCTTTTACTTGGAAGCTGCTTAATAATCTGAAGCAAAAGGGTGTAAACATTGCTTATTTGCAGCTTCATACGGGTTTAAGCTATTACGGAAAGGACCGCTGGCCAAACCCAAGCAAACATCTTGAAGCATATAACGTGCCAAAGGAAACGGCTGATCTGGTAAACACAACGAAAAAAAATAATGGGCGCATCATAGCTATAGGTACTACTGTCGTTCGGGCACTAGAAACAGCTGTCAATAAAGCTGGAAACGTTGAAGCACAGGCAGGGCTAACGAATTTATATATTCAAAAAGGATTCCCGCTAAAAGCTGTAGATGGCCTCATAACCGGTTTTCATGAACCCGAAGCTAGTCATTTGGACCTTCTCACTGCATTTATTCAAGAGCCACTTCTGATGAAGGCTTACAATGAAGCACTAGCAGACGGATACCTTTGGCATGAGTTTGGCGATATGAATTTGATTTTGCCGATGGAAAAACAGTAATGAAGTGGCATCATGCAGGTATTCAAGTTCGGAATTTAGAAGAAGCCATTGAATTCTATGAAAGTGTTTTCGAATTTAAGATCGAACAATATCTTACTTTGCTCGGTGAGAAAATAGCCTTTCTTAAAAGAGAGGAAATAAGGATCGAACTAATAGAGTCAGAGGAAAAACCATCATCTTTAAGTTCTATTCATTTATCGTGGCAGGTGGAGGATGTAGAGGAATGGATTTGGAAGCTCAGTGTAAAGGGACTTAAATTGGCTGAAGGGCCTTACAAGCTGAAAAATGGCTGGGATATTGTCTTTTACGAGGGTCTTAATGATGAAGTAATAGAATTAATTCAAGTTGGTGAAGGGGATAAATAAAAGCATTCAGGGACATCCTTGAATGCTTTTTCCACCTCTTTATTCAACGTGTACCTTTTGGACACGTCCAACCTGTCCATCCGTTAGCCTAACTTTAATACCGTGGGGGTGAGTGCTCGATTTTGTGAGTAGATCCTTTACGATGCCTCTTGTCAGCTTTCCTGTTCTTTGATCAGCTTTAAGGACGATATCGACAGTCTTTCCAGGCAATACATCTTTCCGATTTTTTCCGTCCATTAGACACCCATTTTTCTGCGGGTATTGCTTGGTTTCTTTGATTGCTGGCTCTTCAGCTTTTTCGTTGATAAATCTCCATTTGTTGCACCTTTGCCGGAAGCGTTAGCCTGATTTTTTTTCTTTTCAAGCTGTTGTTTCATTGCTTCCTGCAGGCTGATTTTCTTTTTAGGTGCTTCGGATTGATGATTTTCAGACATAGAAAGGTTCCTCCTTTTTAAATATGTAGTTAGTCAAGTATAATCCATTTTTAGTTGTTTGTGAAAGCAAAAATAAGACAATTACACTTTAATTAAAGTTCGAATTTTATCATTTAAAATTTATTCTGCATCTGTAGGTGATATGATCTGATCTTCAAATAAATCAATAAAGAGAATACTGCTGGAGGAAATCACAGCATACTGGATATCTTTCACCTGTAAGTTCCTCCGTTTAATTTCTCGATCAAGCCACTCACTTGAGTAATTATTGTTTAAGTTTTTTCCAATCACCTTTCCATCCATAATAAGCTCTATTGGAAGGTTCGCAGTTTGATTCGTCATGCCTGGGTACAAATCTTTTTTGATTAAATTTTGAAATTTTGTTTTTTTCATAACAGATAATTTGCCGCTTATCTCTAAAATAGCAAATTCAACCTCAGATAGATCAAATATTGCCTTTTCCCTAAGCTGCTGATTTAAATCATCTAAAGAATATTTTGCTTTTTTCATATTGCCATCAAGAATTTTCCCATTCTCAATAATGACAGTTGGCTGTCCTGACAGCCACTTTCTTAAACGTCTATTTCTAGATGAAATAAAAGAAACAAGAAAGTATATGGAGATAAGTGAAAGAAAGGCGGACACCATAGGGATAAATTTTAAGTTTGTGTCGAATCCTATGTTGGCAATAAAGGAACCGATGGTGATTGATAGAGCGAAATTATAATGATTAATATGAGAATTTATATATTTTCCAATCCATAAAGATACAAACAATAGGATAATGAAAGAAGCACATGTTCGAAAAATAGCATGTATGATGACATCCAATTTTTTCATCCTTTATTATAAAGTATTCCTTAATTAATTTTAGCCAAATAAAGACTGTATCATAACATGGAAAATTACCTGTATTGGTTCCAAAAAAATCATAGGCATGCGCCAATTGGACCTAAGAAACCGAAGATATTATCGAATTACAGATAGCGGCCGAGCTAAATATCAAGAACTGCTCAGGGATTGGACAGATTATAAAATTAAAATTGATACGGTTTTACTAGGGGGATTAAAAAGTGAATAAAGAGTCGTATTTCAGGGAACTGCAGAGCAAACTTAGAAAATTGCCGGATGAAGAAGTGATTGCAGCCTTAGATTATTACAGTGAATATTTTGATGAAGCAGGAGTAGAAAATACTCAATATGTAATTGAAAAATTAGTTTCGCCTGCCCAGGTAGCCGGAGCTTATTCAAGTTCTTCTAATTTAATGTTCCATATTCAATTACTGGTACTGCTTTTCCTGAGATAGCTGTTTCGGCTCTATCATTTTTTAATTGAATGTATTCCGTTACTTTGAGGCAAAGAATTAATATGACCCCAATGCCAAGGTTGCCCAAAGTTCTTTTTCTAGTGACGGGCTGAATAAGCAATGTTCCGATTGAGATTTTAATAATGGGTTGAGGAATGGTCATTTGAGAAATCAATCTTCTTCCACCCAATTTTAAAATAAGAGTACCAAGTAAAAAATTATAAGTGTTTGCCAAATCAAATTGAAAATCCATATCTTTTCTCCTTATTAGAATCTATATGTATTTTCTGTTTGAATTTACCTTTTATACATAAAACTGAGTACATTTAAAATTCGCGGAGATACTGAGGGCAAACGGGAAAGTGTCTAATAGAAAGAATAGTAGTTTAGGCTTTCTATATATATTAATATATGAATGAAAATATGGTAAGATACAAGAGGAAAACTTGGTCATGTGTTTCCGCAATTATAGGTTTATTTTTAGAAAGCAGGATGTAAATGGGTCTATTTATTTTGAAGCGGCTTGCTGAATCATTCATAGTTTTACTCATTGGAAGCATGCTTTGCTTTATATTTATTCGGTTGCTGCCAGGAGATCCAGCAGCTGCACTTTATGGGGAACAGCTCCAAAAAATGAGTGAGGCGGACAGACTTCGCATCACTGAAAACCTTGGACTTCATGATCCGCTCCCGGTCCAATATGGAAAGTGGCTTTCCCAAATATTACAAGGCGAATGGGGGCAGTCCTTCATTTCGGGGGAAGATGTGACCTTATTGGTGATCCAAGCGCTGCAGCCTACATTTATTCTTATGATGTCATCCCATTTGATTATTTTTCTGCTTGCTGGCGTGTTTGGTGTCGTATCCGGATTGTTTCGACGATCTTTTTTTGATCAAGTGATTACATGGGTTAGTTTACTATTTATGTCCATACCGCCTTTTTGGTTCGCACTTATGCTAATGCTTTTTTTCTCCGTTTATTTAGGCGTACTGCCGACTTCCGGAATGGGGGAAGGAGGATGGGGCGAACAACTTCGATATTTACTTATGCCTTCATTAGTCCTCGCTTTATCACATGCCGGTTATTATATCAGGCTCCTTCGAAATCATATAAACATAACGAAAGATAATGGATTTATATTTGCTTTAAAAGCTCGGGGGATTGAGGAACGTAGAATTTTGTTGAATCATTTGCTGCCAAATGCTTCAATCCCCTTTCTATCCTATACAGGAATGTCACTTGCTGTAGCGCTTGCAGGTTCTGTAGTCATAGAAACTATTTTTTCGTGGCCAGGACTTGGCAGACTATCTTTAAAGGCTGCCCTAGCACATGATTACCCTGTATTATTAGCCGTCATTTTATTAAGTATGGTTTTTGTCATTGCGATAAACTTGTTAGTTGATCTCCTTTGTGCATGGATGGATCCGCGCCTGCGTTCTCAGCTGCTTGAGGAGGGAAAGAAATGAGAATGAAACGTCAGTGGAAGCTAATTATAGCAACTTCCTCTTTTTTGCTTCTTATTTTTTCTGTCGGGATGGCATCTTTTCTTACACCTTATGACCCGCTGTCTATCAGGATGGATCAGGTTCTTCAGCCCCCTGGATCAAGACATTTATTTGGAACAGATGAACTTGGACGGGATGTTCTAACACGTCTTTTGTATGGAGGGCGTGTTTCTCTCTTAGTCGGTGCCGCCGCTATGACAGTTTCAATCGTCATAGGGGTTAGTTATGGGGCGATAAGCGGTTTTGCTGGTGGTATCATGGACCGGATCATGATGCGGATTGTGGATGCTGCTCTAAGCTTCCCTTCACTGCTGCTCATGATTATCCTACAGCTCCTATTGCCTAAAGGATTGATGTCTATCATTCTAGTGATTAGTCTGACAAGCTGGATGACTATTGCCCGTCTAGTCCGAACAGAAATACTGACGATGAAGAATGAGATCTTTATTCAAGCTTCAACCGTGATCGGCGCTACACCTTTGCAATTATTGCACCGGCATATGCTGCCGCAATGCTGGCCGACTATCGCAGTCCTTGCCGTCAGCGGAATCAGCCATGCCGTACTTGCCGAAGCAACACTAAGCTTTCTTGGAATTGGTATTCCTCCACATGAACCATCATGGGGAAATATGCTGATGGGTGCACAAAGTTATTTACTGGGAGGTGCTTGGTGGCTGGCTTTATTTCCAGGAATTTGTATAACCTTTACCGTTCTTTTCATTACATTTGCAGGAGATGAGTTGCAAGATCGCTTAACCGGTCCACAGTTCAGAAATGGAGGAAAATATGACTGATTATCTTCTTGAAGCAGAGAATCTCACAATCTCTCTTCCTGACATAGATTTAGTGGTAAATGCTTCTTTTCGCATTCGGAAAGGAACGATCACCGCACTCATTGGAGAGAGCGGCTCTGGTAAAAGCTTAACTGCAAGGGCAGTTATTGACTTACTGCCTCAGGAAGTAACAGTTACTTCAGGTTCTGTGACATTTTCAGGGGAAATTGTGCAAATGATGAGTGGTAAACGGAAACGGGAATACCGTGGCAAAAGTCTAGGTTTTGTATTTCAAGATACATGGCAAACCTTCGATCCGCTTAGAACGATTGGATCCCATTTTATGGAGCTCTTCAAGGCCCACACTTCCCTGAAGAAAAGGGAGGCAAAAGAAGAAGCGATAAAACTTTTGCGGCTAGTGAAAATGAAGGACCCTGTGCATGTTTTCCGTTCATACCCACACGAATTATCGGGCGGCATGAGACAGCGTGTGCAAATGGCTATAGCTATTGCGTTGAATCCAACACTGTTAATAGCTGATGAACCAACGACTGCCCTTGACGTGAAAATTCAGTTTGAAATTCTATCACTTATACGTCAATGGCAGGAGGAATCAGGCGGAACGGTTCTATTTATTACACATGACTTAGGTGTGGTGGCTGAAATGGCCGATGATGTGATTGTGATGAGCAATGGACAAGTCATTGAACAGGCATCAGCTGAAGAATTATTTGCAAATCCTAAGTCGGATCAATCCAAAGAACTGCTGGAAAATTATTGGTTACTATCGGATCCATCCATGGTTTATCCTATCAAAGAAGAAAAACCAATAATGGGAGTAGAAAATGTCTCTAAAACATTTCACAAGAAAAAGTGGTTTCGATCAGATAAATTCGAAGCTGTCCGAGATGTGACATTGCAAATTCATGCTGGAGAAATAGTTGGATTAATTGGCGAAAGCGGAGGAGGAAAAAGCACTCTTGCCCGCCTTATGCTAAGCCTTGAGACATGCAGCAAGGGAACGGTTTCGTGGTATGGCCAAAAAGAGTTGCGAAGAGGTGTTCAATGGGTGCATCAGGATCCGATAGCCTCTTTTGACCCGCGCTGGACAGTAGAGAAAGTTGTTGGCGAAGGATTTGACTACTGGAAAAAAGGCGAAGGAAATAAAAAAGAAGAAGTAGCAGCTGTTTTACAGAAAGTAGAGCTTCCTTCATTTGCGATGTCATTATATCCTCATGAACTTTCTGGGGGGATGAGGCAGCGTGTTGCACTTGCTAGGGCACTGTTAGTAGAACCAGAGCTCATTGTGTTGGACGAACCATTTGCCAATCTCGATATGAGCTCACAAGCAAGAATGATTTCATTAATCCAGTCATTGAATGAACTTGAAGAAATGGCTATTTTTTTTATATCACATGATATCCGCGCAGCAATGGCGCTTTGTCAGCGGATTTTTGTCATGAATGAAGGAAGGATTGTTGAAGAATTGCCTTCAGACGAACTTTGCCAATCCAAGAACGAATACACACAAGCGCTTTTGTCTTATATGCCGATACTCAATCCTTCTAATAGAGGGCTGAAAAGAAATGAGAGGGAAGAGATTCATGTATAAAAAACTAATTTTAGCGATCGTTTCTATTTTTAGTCTTATTGTTTTAACGAGCTGTAGCGAAAGCAATTCAGAACAAGCTCAATCACCCAAAAAGAAGCAACTCGTTTATGGTACGGAAACAGAAATTGAAAAAGTGAATCCTGTTTTAGATGAAAGTCAGGAAATTGATGCCCTTCTTTTTCGCGGCTTAACAAAGCCAGATGAGAATAATAACGTAAAACCTGATTTAGCGGAGAGTTGGGAGATTTCTCAGGACAATTTAATCTATACCTTTAAACTCCGTGAAGACGCTAAATGGCAGGATGGAGAACCGGTAACTGCTGAGGATGTTGCCTTTACATTTAATAAAATTAAAGACCCGTCAACAAATACACCTATTTCAGGTGAATTTAATGAAATTAAGTCAGTTGAAGCTATTGGGGAGTTTGAAGTAAAAATAACTCTTCATCGTCCTTTTCCACCTCTTTTGGATAAGCTGAAAGTCGGTATCGTGCCCGCGCATATTTTGCGTGATGAGAATCTAAATAAAACGGATTTTAATCAACAGCCAATTGGGAATGGCCCGTTCAAGCTAAAGGAGTGGAAAAACGATCATACGATTGTGCTAGAACGGAATGATGATTATTACGGACAGGTGCCGAAGCTAGATGAAGTGGTTTTCAAAGCTGTTCCGGATGCCAATACACGTGCATTACAGTTGAAAACGGGAGAAATCGATTTAGCTTTATTGGAGCCGAATCAGCTGGCAGGCGTTAAAGAAACAGATCCTTATGCGGTGCATGAAGTATCGACAGCGGATTATCGTGCCGTGATGTATAATATGCGTTTGCCGTTATTTCAAGATAAGCGTGTCCGCCAGGCGATGAATCTTGCGGTAAATCGGGAAGAATTAGTCAAAGGGGTACTAGCTGGGAAGGGAGAGCCTGCATGGGGACCTTTGCAGAAATCTTGGGCAGGAGTTCCGCAAAAAGAATGGTATTCGTACAATATAGAAAAAGCGAAGCAGATTCTAGCTGAAGCCGGCTGGGTAAAAGGATCAGATGGGGTCTTAACAAAAGACGGAAAACGATTTGAATTTGAACTCGTTTCCCCGATTCAAGATAAAATTCGTGTCGCACTTGCGAATGTCGTTTCTGAACAGTTAAAGCCGCTTGGCATAATGGTGGTACCGAAACCTGTTGACCGGAATGCAGTAAAATATGATGGAGAAGAGGCATTAATTATTGGCTGGGGAAGTGAGTTTGATCCAGATGATCACACATTCCGTCTTTTCCATAGCAGTGAAATTGGCGATGGGCAATATAATTTTGGGGCCTATCAAAACGGAAAAGTCGATGAGCTTCTTATGAAAGCACGTACAGCAACAAATATTGATGAAAGAGAAGCTTTCTATAAAGGTTTCCAAGAGGAGCTGGCAATCGATCCGCCTTATAATTTTCTAGTTTATTTGGAAGCACTTTATGGAGTGAATAAAGATGTGACCGGCATCAGTACACGTACGTTAGGACATCACGGGTTCGGTGTATTATGGAATATTGAAGAGTGGGATAGAAAATAAGAAGAGAAAGGACGGTTCTTGTACTTCTGAAGTACGAGAACCGTCCTTCTGCTATTCTTCTCTCTTTGTTTGTTCTGCAACTTTTTCATGGATTTCTGATTCAATCGCTTCAATATGGTCATCACCAAGCTTATGCATTGGCTGCGGGTGGAACCACTGAATCTCTCCTTGATGTACAAAGCCTTTAAATTCTTCACCGTGAACTTGCAATGTAAATGCTTGCCGTTCGTGCATACGGTCTTCAAATGCGGGCATTAATTCTAAATCCTCAATCCCGCTTGAAATTCCATGTTGTCTCATCAATGAATGTATAGTCGTTTCGATCGTGTCAATTTTACTTTCGCCAATCATTTGTTTTGGGTGTGGATGAAGCCATATAATCTCATCCTCATGGTAATGTCCTTTATATTCATCACCTTGAACCTTAAATGTGAAAGCGTGTCGCTCATGTGGGCGGTCCTCGTAAAGTTTTTCAACCTCAAAATTTTCAATTACTGGTTTTTCATCAGGCATACTTAACCTCCTCATAAAGGTTTCAGCTAAAGTTTTTCCTAGATTAAACTATATATTCATTTATTGCAAGGAAAGTTAAGTCGTTTTACAAAAATAGGTCCCAGAATCCTACTGCTCATTCCGGGACTTTTTTCTTAGTATTTTCTTAAAGATTGAGGTGTATGATTAAACCATTTTTCGTTAATGAGACGATGGCAATTGGCGAAAACTCGTTCTATTATTTGGGTCGAGTTGGCAAGAACTCTAACAGTAAATCCTGGTACTTCTAGTTTAGATAAGCCGAATTTAATGTTTCCCTCTTCTGATTTGATCGTCTCATATAATTCATCCAGCAGACCGTTTTCCGTTTGTTCGCCGATTACGATCATTGAACCAAGATGTGTATATCCTTCCATAAATCCTAATTCAGTTATTTTTTGCTGAGCGGGAACCAGCTTAATGTGATCAAATACACCAAGTTGATCATCTAAATAGATCTCAGTGATTAACTGAATAGAATGATAGGTGAACTTTTCCCCAGTCGGAGACCAGCCCGGGGTTAAAATATCTGTATAAAGAAACGTTGCCCCTTTTTCCATACGAATGACGGTTTTCTGCTTATAGCGAGCATGCTGATAAGCGATTAAAGGATCAGGAAGATATTCTAAATAACTGCCTTTCTTAAGAGAAATCTCAGTCTCTTGGTAGGCATAGTCATTTGGCGTCTTATACACCTTTGTTGCCGACTGCGTTGTTAAAGTAGCTTTGGCACCTTCATCGATTGTTACTTTCATTCGGTACCGGTCGCCGTCTAAATAGCCGCCGCCGGGATTTAGAAGATAATAGCAAACCTGACCTGAATCATCATGGTAAACCGGCCGCATGACCTTGAATGCGCCTTGAAAATACACATTTTTCGCAACGGTTTTCCCGTGTCTGTCTTCAAGATCTAAAGTTAATACGCCAGTCCAGTCTGTCATCCTACTCTAATCCTTTTAATAATGCATGCTTCTTGATCCAGTCAATCACTTCAGGGAGACCTTCGTCCTTTTTCAAATTTGTGAAAAAGAATGGCTTTTCTCCGCGGAAAACTCTCGTATCCTGAGCCATTACTTCAAGGCTGGCACCGACATGAGGAGCAAGGTCTGTTTTGTTAATGATAAATAAATCTGATTTAATCATCCCTTGTCCGCCTTTGCGCGGAATTTTCTCGCCTTGTGCAACATCAATAATATAAATAGAGAAGTCTACTAGCTCTGGGCTGAAAGTGGCTGCAAGGTTATCTCCGCCGCTTTCCACAAAGATAAGCTCGACATCTGGATGGCGCTCGACTAACTCATCTATGGCAGCGAAATTCATTGAAGCATCTTCGCGAATAGCTGTATGAGGGCAGCCGCCTGTTTCAACCCCGATAATGCGATCTTCAGGCAAAACACCGTTCTGAATTAAAAACTTTGCGTCCTCTTTTGTGTAAATATCATTCGTTACGACCGCCATTTTTATTTCATCAGCAAGATGACGGGTTAATTTTTCGATGAGCATCGTTTTTCCTGCTCCAACAGGTCCTCCAACTCCGATTCTAATTGCTTCCATTCAAACACTTCCTTTACTGCTTTTATAAAAAATTAAGACATAAATATACGAATATTTACTCGTTCATGGTTCATTTGAGATAGTTCAAGGCCTGGGGACACAATGCCGAAGTCATCTTCGGGAAGCTGAAGGATTTTTTCAACTGCCCGAGATAATTCGGATTGAAATTTATGTGTGATAACTTGTCCTGCTGTTTGGCCTAACGGGATAGCCCGTACCGCGTTTTGAACCTGGCTGGAAATGGCCGAGTACAAATTATAAAGGATGGCATCTTGCTTCGTCACTCCAAGGCCATGTGCAACTAGGGCAAAAACAATGGCTGGGTGGCCGAATGATTGTTTCTTTGTAATTCTTTCTTTATATTGCGAGAGGATTTCCATCTCATATAAAGATTCAATAAGCTTTAGCATTCGCGCTCCGATCATTTGCGTGCCTTGGCGTGTTTCCCTTGGTAAGTTTTGGACGGTAATTAAACGATCGAGTTTCCAGATTTTTTGAAAATCTTCAGTTAGAAGCGCATCATAAGTTATCCGGCAGGCAAGCCCATCTGTATAAATGAGCTGTTCATGCAAATATACTTGAAGCCACTCGTAAAAAGTCTCTGAATCTTTCACTTTGTCTTCCTGGATGTAGCTCTCTAAGCCGAAGGAGTGGCTGAAAGCTCCTGTAGGAAAATTGGAGTCGCATAGCTGAAACAGAGAGAGAACTCGATTATCCATGACTGTGACCAATATGGCGGAATGCTTGCTTTACTTTTCGATCTTCCCGTGTAAAAGGAATGCCAAGCTCTTGCAGCAGTTCTTCAACTAAATAGTCATACTGAACGAGCATGTCATTTTCTTCAAATTGAGCTGGAAGATGGCGGTTCCCAAGCTGATGAGCAATTACCCCCATTTCATTTATGCTTCGTGGGCTGATGACAAGTAGGTCATCTGTCAGCACATCGATAACAATCATATTGTGATCGTCCATGTAGAGAACATCACCAGCTAATAGGTCTTTCGGCTCTCTTAAACGAATGCCAAGTTCATTGCCGTGATCTGTTTTTACCCTCTGGATTCGCTTGACTAAAAGGGCACTTTCCAAGTATACCTTTTCAATATGGCGTTTATTAATTTCTTCTTGATCCATTTGATCTAAGTTTGTAACAACCTGTTCAATTATCAATCTTTTCACCTCAGAATAAGAAATATCGCTGTCCCAATGGAACTGTATCCACTGGATCACAAGTTAATAGTTCACCGTTTACTCTCACTTCATAAGTTTGCGGATCTACCGTTATATCCGGAGTTTCTGAATTTAATTTCATATCTTTTTTTGTTAGGGTCCGAATGCCGCCTACAGGAAGAATCATTTTTTTCAGTCCAAGCTTTTCGTGAACCCCCTCAACAAATGCAGCTTGAGAGATAAAGGTAATCGAGCTTTTCGATAAGGCTGTTCCGAATTGGGCATACATTGGTCTGTAAATATACGGTTGTGGAGTTGGGATGGAAGCATTGGCATCCCCCATTAGTCCAGTTACGGCAAGTCCATTTTTCAGGACCATTTCAGGCTTGACCCCGAAGAACTTAGGAGACCAAAGAACTAAATCTGCTATTTTCCCAATTTCGATCGACCCGATATGGTTAGAAACTCCATGGGTAATCGCTGGGTTAATCGTATATTTTGCAATATAGCGTTTTGCACGATTATTATCTGCATATTGACTGTCACCAGACATAATGCCTCTTTGCTTCTTCATTTTATCGGCTACTTGCCAAGTGCGCAAAACGACTTCTCCTACACGGCCCATTGCCTGCGCATCGGAACTGACCATGCTGAACACACCCATATCCTGAAGAATATCTTCAGCAGCAATCGTTTCCCTTCTAATTCTTGAATCTGCAAACGCAATATCTTCCGGAACAGATGGGTTTAAATGATGGCAAACCATAACCATATCAAGATGCTCATCAATTGTATTTACTGTATAAGGGAGGGTTGGATTGGTAGATGAAGGCAGGATGTTATGGTATCCCGCAGATTTGATTAAATCGGGGGCATGTCCTCCGCCAGCTCCTTCTGTATGATACATATGCAGAACTCGATCTTTCACAGCAGCCATTGTCGTTTCCATAAATCCGCTTTCGTTCAATGTATCTGCGTGAAGAGCAACTTGAATATCATATTCGTCCGCAACTCTTAGTGCATAGTCTAGGGATGAACCAGTGGCTCCCCAGTCTTCGTGAACTTTTAATCCGATAACGCCAGCTTTCACTTGCTCAGCTAAAGGCGCGATGGATGCAGCATGGCCTTTACCTGTAAAGCCAACATTAATCGGCAACCCTTCAGCAGCTTCCAGCATACGGTGAATATTCCATTCGCCTGGAGTAACGGTCGTAGCCCGTGATCCGGCTGCTGGTCCAGTTCCACCGCCGATTAATGTCGTTGTGCCCGATGTTAATGCTGTTTGCACTTGTTCTGGATTAATAAAATGCACATGCGTATCGATCGCCCCAGCTGTTACGATTAAGCCTTCTCCAGCAATGATTTCAGTAGCGGCACCAATGATAATATCTACATTGTCCATGATGAGCGGATTGCCGCTTTTTCCGATACCAGAAATCTTGCCGTCTTTTATGGCTATATCTGCTTTATAAATACCTGTGTAATCAAAAATAACGATGTTTGTAATAACAGTATCTGCTACACCTTCTCCGCGTGTTGCTAGAGGGTGCTGCCCCATACCGTCACGAATCACTTTCCCGCCGCCAAAAACAACCTCTTCTCCGTAGGTTGTATGATCTTTCTCAATTTGAATAAATAAGTCAGTATCTGCTAGACGGATAGAGTCGCCAGTTGTTGGCCCATACATTTCAGCATACTGTTTTCTGGACATTTTGAAACTCATCCATTATCCCTACTTTCTAATGCGCCATCTACTTTATTATTGAAACCGTATACACGGCGTTCGCCTGCGAATGGAATAAGCTGGATTTCCTTTTCATCGCCAGGTTCAAAACGAACAGCTGCTCCAGCAGGGACATGTAATCGCTTGCCGTAAGCTTTTTCCCTGTCAAATTGGAGCGCTTCGTTCACTTCGTAAAAATGAAAGTGCGATCCTATTTGAACAGGGCGATCTCCCGTATTCGTAACAGAAATAATAAAGACTTCTTTTCCTTCGTTAATGATAATATCTTCCTCTTTTAAGATGTACTCACCTGGCAGCATGTAACGAACCTCCTGTTTATCTGATTGGACTGTGTACAGTGACTAATTTTGTTCCATCTGGAAATGTCACTTCGACTTGAATATCATTAATCATTTCTGGTATTCCGTCCATGACATCTTCTCTTGATAAAATCGTTGCTCCATACTCCATAAGTTCGGCGACTGTTTTCCCATCTCTTGCACCTTCCATTACTTCATAAGTAATGAGAGCAACAGCCTCTGGATGATTTAATTTTAATCCTCTATCCTTCCGGCGTTTGGCAAGATCAGCAGCCACGACAATCATGAGCTTGTCAATTTCACGTGGCAATAGATGCATCATATACCCCTCCTTCTATTAGTTAATCATTAATATTTAAGGGACTTAATTCTCAATTGTTTTCCATTTAAAAATCGCTGTACAGCCCCCTACTAGAAGGATTCTAGCATAAAAAAAATTGAAGGTGAAGGTAAACCTTTTTATAAATGAAAAACAAAATTTTAAGGGAAATAAAGGGACTTTTCCCACTAAAGTATACCCAATTCACGTATGGATTAAATCAGTGTGTTGGATAATTTAGGATTATGGAGATTTTCTAATGAGTGATATTAGTGGCGGCCATTAATAAGATTAAATTTATGTATGTTGACATATCATATTATACGCCATATAATATCATTAACACACATACTATACGACATATAATATATGCGGCAATATAATACTATCAATAGGAGGTGCAGCTATGTCTTTTCAACTTGGATCAGCGCTACTTGATGCCTGTGTACTTGCAATCTTAGCGAAGGAGGATGCTTACGGATATTCCCTGACCCAGGAGGTTCGCGAGGTGATGGATATTTCTGAATCAACCCTTTACCCTGTACTGCGCAGATTGCAAAAAGGTGAGTATTTAACAACCTATGATCAGCCATTCCAAGGAAGAAACCGAAGATATTATCGGATTACAGATAGCGGCCGAGCTAAATATGAAGAACTGCTCAGGGATTGGACAGATTATAAAATAAAAATTGATACGGTTTTACTAGGGGGATTAAAAAGTGAATAAAGAGTCGTATTTAAGGGAATTGCAGCGCAAACTTAGGAAATTGCCACATGAAGAAGTAAATGCAGCCTTAGATTATTACAGTGAATATTTTGATGAAGCAGGAGAAGAAAATACTCAAAATGTAATTGGAAAATTAGGTTCACCTGCCCAGGTAGCCTCACAAATTTTAGCCGATTATGCAGTAAAAGGATTGGATACTGAATCTGAGTCTGCTAAAAAGGGATTTTCTGCAATTTGGTTTATTATTCTAGCAATTCTCGCTTCACCAATTGCTTTGCCATTGCTCATTTCAGTTTTTGCTCTAGTTTTTTCCGCAGTAATTGTGTGTGTAGCATTTATTTTTACTTTCTTTGTAACGATCGCAGCTTTAACCTTATCGGGAATAGTCAGCATAGTAGCTGGCTTCTCAGTTATTGGGCAGCATTGGCAGACTTCTCTTTTCTTTGTAGGAACTGGATTGATTGCCTCTGGAATTGGCATTCTATTATTCTCGCCGCTAGTATCCGTTACTAAAAGTATGAGTTTAGCCTTAGCAAAATGGCTAAAGAGGTTATTTGATAAAGTGACGAGAAGACGTAAGGAGGCGATTTAATTGAAGAAGAAGACGAAAGTATTAACAATGATTGCTAGCGGGATGCTTGTCATTGGGATCGTGCTTGCGGTCATTGGCCTCACTGCTGGAGCTAAATTCGGGATTACAAATACGAAGGATGGATTTAAAGTATTAGGACTAGAAGATCAAATAATAGAGGAATTGCCTCTCCCTGCTTTTACAAAGATTACTAGCAATCTCAATGATGTCGATATTGAAGTTATCCCTTCAAATGAGTATAGATTAAAGATTGAAAGACAAGAAGAAATTGAAATCAACTACAAAGTTGACAATGATACGCTTGTTATAGAAGAAAGTAAGCAAAATGTTCCGCTGCTATTTGTAAATCTGACTTTTACTAGCATCCCGGACAACGTCATTAAGGTCTATGTTCCTAAAAAAGTGAAATTCTCGGAAATCCTCATAAATAACCAATTTGGCGATGTTCGATTGGAAGGGGTAAGTAGTGATAAAATAAGCATTGATTCAAATGATGGGGATCTTATTTTCAATAACGTGGAAGCAAATAAACTAAAAATTGTTAATCAGTATGGAGATATAAATGGAAGAAATGTGACTACAGAAGAACTAGTCATTGTGATGAATGATGCCGATGCCGAGTTTGATAAGTTGAACGCAGCATCGACCGTTTTGAATAATCAATTTGGCGATATCACTTTCCGAAACTTTAGCAGCAAAGGGTTGAATATTCAAAGCAATGACGGAGATATCGCTATCCATGGTTTACTCTTTGGAACCACCTCTATTCGTTCCAACTTTGGCGATGTTCAGGTGCACCTTCTAAATAAGGAGTCAGAAATAGACTATAGCATCCTAAATTCTTTTGGGGATATAACCGTTAATAATACTGACTATGAAAAACACGTTATAAATGAAGGAAATGGAAGTCATAGACTAAATATCACTGCTAAAGATGGCGATGTGGAAGTTACGTTTTAATTGGAATCATTGAATGTAGAAAATTTGTAAATAGCATTTTAATCAGCAGACCAAATCGCATATGATTTGGTCTTTTATTATTCTTGTTATATAAATTATTTACATTTAGACTTGTAGAACAGGAATACGGAGCACCAACAGAACTTAATTATCCCGCTATTATTATACGCTGGCAGCTGGTATTCTAGAGAGAATTCCAACATATAAAGATCAAATTATTCAACTGACTAAGGATTTTATGTTTCGATTGGATTGTGGCTTTCTATTTTCCTTAAAGGAATCCAGAAAAGGCTTCCTTCACTATCCATTCGTTACGGTCTAATGGACGTTGATTATGATTATGTACCAATCTAAAATATTTTTGTTAGCAAGACCTTTAACTAGGCCTTTAGTCAAAAGGTATAGAGCCAGGTCCTCTAGAATCTTTAAATACAACCATGCAGCATATAAAATACGCCTATCTACCAATAGAAATTTGCAAGCTAATCTAGTATTCTTTAATACTAAAAACAAATAATGAAGACGAAACATTTAGTGTGAAAATAATAGAAGAGAAATCGGGAGGTATGATTATGTTAGAGTTCGAAGGATATATAGACGAAAACGCCAAAATTAAGGTAATTGGAGTTGGCGGCGGGGGAAACAATGCCGTGAACCGGATGATTGAGGACGGTGTAGAGGGCGTTGAGTTTATTGCCGTTAACACGGATGCTCAGGCTCTTAAACAATCGAGGGCAGAGATTACGATGCAGATTGGCTCTAAGTTGACAAGAGGCTTAGGGGCGGGCGCAAACCCGGAGGTAGGAAGGAAGGCAGTTGAAGAAAGTAAAAAACAGATCCAAGAATTATTAAAAGGCGCTGACATGGTTTTCGTCACAGCTGGAATGGGTGGTGGCACAGGAACAGGAGCAGCGCCTGCTATTGCAAAAATTGCCCGTGAACTTGGTGCCTTGACGATTGGAGTGGTCACGCGTCCATTCAAATTCGAAGGGCGCAAGCGTTCTGCCAATGCGGCCAGCGGCATTGAGCTCATGAAGGAAGCCGTAGACACATTAATTATTATTCCCAATGATCGCCTGTTGGAGATAGTCGATAAAAAAACACCTATGGTTGAAGCTTTCCGTGAAGCAGATAATGTTCTTCGCCAAGGGGTTCAAGGGATTTCGGATTTAATTGCTTTGCCGGGTTTGATCAACCTTGATTTTGCAGACGTGAAAACGATTATGTCCAATCAAGGAACAGCCCTAATGGGAATCGGTTTAGCCAAAGGAAAAGATAGAGCCATTGAAGCCGCAAAGGCAGCCATTGAAAGTCCTTTACTTGAAACATCTATCACAGGCGCCCGTGGTGTATTAATGAACATTACAGGCGGCAGTGATTTAAGTTTATTTGAAGTCCAAGAGGCCGCAAGCATCGTTGCTTCTGCTTCAGACGATGAGTTAAACATGATTTTTGGCTCTGTGATTAACGAGAACTTAAAAGATCATATTTTAGTAACCGTAATAGCGACAGGTTTTACAGAAAAGGATATTCCACCATCAAAACTGGCTCCCCCTGCAAAAGAAGGGATATCGGACGCGCGTCTAGAAGTACAACATGCCTATGCTCATAGAATTGAGCGTGAAGGAAACCCTCAAAATGATAGGAAACAACCGCAGCCGTCAATCGAATCTCTAGATATCCCTGCCTTTTTACGTAATCGAAGAAACCGGTGATTAAGAAATGACTTTTTATGTTCACTTACATTATAGCTGATCATAGATTTGAAGAACGTAGTTATGTAAGTGGATGGTTGATTAATCATGAAAGGTGCTGGATCGTTAATGAATCAGTATTTGACGATGAAAGAACTAAAAGATGCACTACCAGAGCTCGTATCGGTTAACAATGAACTTACAAACATGAAGAAACTAGTCAGCTTTTTGGTTCAACAAAATGAGCAATCTCGCCTCCAGCAGAATAAGGTTAGAGAACAAAATCAGCAACTTATTCATGAAGTACAAGAATTAAGACAAACAATTGAGGAAATTATGACAGAACAGAAAATGGAACATGAAAAAGTTGCTTCACAATTAGAATGGATCATAGCTACGCAGCAAAAAAGCGTGGAAACAAAGAAAAGTAAATGGCTTTGGCAAAAGTTATTTGAGTAAAAAGATTACCACTTTGACCATTGAGAGGGATTCGAAACCCATCAAAAGCATCTCACAAGTCCATGCATATGTCCTCAGAAAAGAACAAGTCGCCTAGCCTATCTATATTGATATTGGGTACAAATAACCAACTTATTTTCGCTTTTATAGGACAAGTTGGGATCTGGGAAGGCTGAATGTAAGGAGGCGATGTATGGATGGAGACGTTTGAAGCGTTGTCGTTGATGATTAGCTTTGGGATGTTGGTAATCGCCGTTCTGCAGTTTAAAGATAAGGATAAAAATTCTTGAACACGCTGAAAAAAGCGTGTTTTTTTGTGAATAATTAATCCTTTATAAAAAGAAACGTTTATTCTTTTCATATTTCCAATACTTTCTTTAACATCCTCAAAGATTATAGCAAGCAAGTCAAACCATGAAGCTCCTTCCTGAAACGGGTTATTCTTATTAAAGATATTTTAGAACCTGTTTTAATAGACAGCATTCCAATGAAAACCAAAAAGAATGAAAGGCTTGATTGCCTTTTTTGTTTATCTTCATGAATCTTTCGACACTGCCGAAAGGTTTTTTTATATTCTATAAGGTTTAATGCTTAGGAAGATAAAGGCTTTGTTTCAATATGAGAATTTTATGAGTCACATGATTGTTAGCTTATTGAAACGGTCGTAACACAATTATAAAGTGCTTGTTCTTTTTCTCGGAATATTCTGTGTTAAGATTGACATCGATTGTTAGATCAGAGATAGGAGGTTATGAAGTGTTAAAATACTTGTTTTCATTGATTGCAGCAATAACCCTCTGGTGTTCCATCGGTGCTGACACCCAAGCGAAGGAAGTAGTTGTAAAGAAAGGAGATACACTTTGGGCAATTGCCAATAGACATAATGTTTCAGTCCAAGAACTTAAAAAATGGAATGGGCTATCTACAGAACTCATCCAACCAAATGATAAACTTGAAGTTTCTCCAGAAAAATATTACATAGTTGAATCTGGCGATACACTCTGGAATATTGCTCAAACATATCGTGTTACCTTAGAAGATCTAAATGAATGGAATAACTTAAATTCTGATCTTATTAGACCAGGATTAAAGCTCATTATTTTTCCAAATTCAGCTGCTCAGTCAGCCGTTCAATCTAAAACCCTTTCGGTTACTGCAACTGCTTATACAGCTTATTGTGAAGGCTGCACTGGTATAACTAAAACAGGAATTAATTTAATAGCGAATCCGGATCAAAAAGTGATCGCGGTTGATCCCAAGGTTATTCCGTTAGGATCTAAGGTTTTTGTTGAAGGCTACGGTTATGCAACTGCTGAAGATATTGGCAGTGCAATTAAAGGGAATAAAATTGATCTGTTTATTCCCACATTAGAATCAGCCTTACAATGGGGTAGAAAGCAAGTAAATGTAACCATAATAGATTAATAACTTCGGACCACTGGTATTGTGGTCCATTTTTAAAATGTTTTTTAAGATATCTTACAAAATGCCTTTATGAGATTTTGGAAACATTGTATCCTATCGTTTTCGTCAAGTAAATAAGTATTGAAAATTTCATTTTCTAACATTGAAATGATTCTCACGGTCACATCTTCCTTATGCGAGCCTCTTACTCTATCGTTACCAAGTAGGCATAATATTTCTCTTTCATAGTATTCGACAGTTCCAAATAACACAGTCGACAAAGTATTCACCCCCAGAACAGTACAATAAATCAACTTCTAACTACTAATTTGCTCTGATTAGATTCTAATCTATTAATTACAGAATATTAACTTTACCATTCAGCATTGTGATCATACGACTTTAAAATGGGAAATTCAACATTATTCCCCTCCATTTAACAGAATGGTTAATTTGGTTATGAATGCTATTAACTTTTAATAATAATGAAACATTAATGTTCCTCTTGAAATCTTTAGTCCATATTAAGTTAGCGTGTACCTATTCATAATCCATGAATTGAGGGGGATCGTTTAACACATCTTCATTCTTATAGATATTGATGGTGCGAAAGCTGATTAGTTTTTTCCTAATCTTCAGGTTCGATTCAGTAAGTAAAAAAATAAGTGATTCACATGGAATCACTTACTTTTTTTGTGCAATATTTATGCTACAGTAGGTTTCATTTCTTTCGGTAAGTTTTTCTTTTTATTGAAGAAATTCTTAACATAAGGGACTGCGAATCTGTCAACTCCGTAGAAGTAACCTGCTGCTCCAGTGAATAATAGGATGATTGCTGCAGTATAAAGAACTGGGTTAACGCCTACTGTTCCTGCCATTAAGAAGTTAAGATTCATGAACGCACCCGCAAGTAATGCTGGAATAGTTGCTGCTCCTATGATTAAACCTAAGCCAACTAGGAACTCTCCCCATGGGATAAGAATGTTGAATAATTCTATATTGGGTAGTGCAATTCCTTCAAGGAATGCTGCGTACCAGCCTTGAACTGCAGGATGATCTCCACCAGCTTTTGCAATTGCGCCTTGTATGAAGATACCTGCATCAAATCCACCAGTAATTTTATGAAATCCTGCTTCAATCCATTGAATACCTAACCATATTCTTAATACGGTCCATACTATCGCCATTTTCGGCCCTTTTAAAAAGTTCATCATGAGAAATCTCCCCTTTAATTTTAGTTTGTGAAACTTTTCACAAGATGTATTAAAAAAATATTTGTATTAAGCTGTCAGCTTGGGGTGAAAGTTTGTGAAGTTTTTCACTTACTTTCTACACTCTTAATATACAACGTTTTTATTTAAAGTACAATAGACTTCACAGATATGTCATAACTATAATTATTGTAAAGGTATTAACAGTGTTAATAATTAATTTGAGGATGCTCCAGACTACTTATTCTAATAAATCCCTGACACCGTCATTAAGATCTATGTTCCAAAATAATGATGGCGATGTGGAAGTTACGTTTAAATTGGAGTCATTTGTTTGTTTTGTGAAGAAGAATTGTTAAGTGCATACGAATTAGCAGACCAAATCGCAATACTGATTTGGTCTATTTTGTTTGCTATTGTCATCTTAGCGGACATCAGGGCAGTTATTTGGCCGAAAATGGGGTAATTCCGTTTCTTTGCGGACATTGGTTCCACTTTTTTGTAAAAAAGGAATGATTTTCTTGTGTTATTTCGTGAATAACGTACGAGTGTCCGCTTAGCCCTTAAATTAGGGTTATTTAATGGAAATAACGGATTTCATGTCCGCTTAATTTCTTAGAGTCAGGATGGATAAAAGAATTTAATTAAAAGTTGGCATAAAATTTGCATTTACTACTTATATAAGAACGAAACTATATTTTTCTAGGAGGAATTAAATCATGATAAAAGATATGAATAGTATTCAGGAATTAATGGACTTAGATAAGAAACATTTTCTGCATCCGACCTCTCCTATAAAGCAGCAGCAAGATCAGGGGCCATCGTTTATTTTTACTGAAGGGAAAGGGGTTTACCTTCAAGACATGGCGGGGAACACGGTCATTGATGGGATGTCTTCTCTATGGAATGTGAATGTTGGGCATGGGAGAGAGGAATTAGGGAAAGTGGCGATGGAGCAAATGTCCAAGCTAGCGTTTTCCTCATGCTTTGCCACTTTTAGCAATGAGCCCGCTATTCGTTTGGCTGCGAAGCTCGCCCAAATTGCACCTGGGGATTTAAGTGCCGCATTCTTTACTTCCGGAGGTTCGGAGGCGAATGATACAGCTTATAAATTGGCGCGCCATTATTGGATTTTAAAAGGGCAGCCGAATCGTAAAAAGATAATTTCTCGAACGAAGTCCTATCACGGGGTAG
The DNA here is from genome assembly GCF_036965085.1 of Bacillus sp. JJ1532. Lineage (NCBI taxonomy): Bacteria > Bacillati > Bacillota > Bacilli > Caryophanales > Bacillaceae > Bacillus > Bacillus sp. JJ1532. The sequence goes on along the minus strand of NZ_JBALOW010000001.1, from coordinate 11,628 downwards.
CGATGGGATCGACAAATGCAACTGGCTTGAAGCCGTTCCGCGATTTTACGAACTCATTTGATCCAGATTTCTGCTATGCAGATCATTTTTCAACTCAAGATTTGCGAGATGTGATTGAAGCGGAAGGGCCAGAGTCAATTGCGGCGTTTATTGCAGAGCCTGTGCAAGGAGCGGGCGGACTGCATGTCGCGCCAGATGACTATTTTAAGGAAGTTAGAAGTATTTGTGATGAATATGGCATTTTATTTATCACAGACGAAGTGATTACAGGATTTGGCCGGACAGGGAAATACTTTGGGATTGAGCATTATGGGGTCGTGCCAGATATGATGTGCTTTGCAAAAGGTGTGACGAGTGGCTACGCCCAATTAGGCGGAGTAATGATATCGGAAAAAATCCACCAAGATTTTACTGAGCTGTCGACAGGGACCTTGTTGCATGGCTATACGTATAGCGGGCATCCAATGGCTTGTGCAGTCGCATTGAAAAATATTGAAATCATTGAAGAGGAAAACCTAATTGAGAATGCAGAAATCATGGGAAGTGAAATGCTAAAAGGGTTTAAATGGATTCAAGGCGAGCGGCAAATTGTCGGCAAGGTCAAAGGTCTTGGATTAATGGGCGGCATCGAAATAGTTAAGGATAAACAGACAAATGAGAAATTTACAGCTCCAGTAGCACCAATGGTTGTAACGGAAGCGGCAAAACGGGGACTCATTTGCAGGTCTGTCGTGTTCGATGGCCAAGACACTGTTGTATTTTCTCCGCCGTTAATCATCAATAAGGAAGAAATGGCAAGAATGCTTGAAATCCTCCATGATGCGATTGCGGCAATTGAAGCGGAGGTTTTAAAGTAATAGAGGTTTTTGGGCGAGTAAAGAAGAATATAAAACTAATAAGAAAAATGATTAAGGAGAGATCTAATTGAAGAAGAAATTATTCATTAATGGGGAGTGGGTCGAGGCAAGTCAATATGTACCACTTAGCTCTCCTTACAGTGGAAAGGTGATAGCCGAGATCCCAGCAGCAACGGTAGAAGAGGTTGAAACAGGATTAGAGGCAGCCTTTAATGCGAGAAAAATAATGGCGGCTATGCCAAGCCATCAACGGGCGCAAATCTTAGAAAAAGTTGTATTTCTATTAGAGAAGAGGGCTGAAGAGGCCGCTGAAATCATTGCTACTGAGGCTGCTAAGCCAATATCTGCTGCAAGGACGGAAGTAGGTCGCACCATCCAGACCTATAAATTTGCTGCTGAAGAAGCGAAGCGAATTCATGGGGAAACGATTCCGCTTGATGCAGCACCGGGCGGGGAAGGAAGACTTGCCTACACAGTGCGTGAACCAATTGGAGTGATTGGCGCGATCACCCCTTTTAATTTTCCGATGAATTTAGTCGCACACAAAGTAGGGCCAGCTATTGCTTCAGGAAATACAGTTGTTTTGAAACCGGCTGGTCAAACACCGTTATCGGCGTTTTTCATTGCTGAGTTATTCCAGGAAGCTGGATTGCCGGCTGGTGCCTTAAATGTTGTTACAGGCAGCGGATCCATCATTGGTGAAAAGCTTGTGAAGGATGATCGTGTTCAAAAAATTTCTTTTACAGGAAGTCCTGCGGTAGGGATTGGAATCCGGAATAAAGCTGGGCTAAAGCGTGTTACGCTGGAATTAGGTTCGAATGCGGCAGTCATTATTGATAAAGGGATTGATATTGATAAAATTATTTCACGTTGTGTAGCAGGTGCATTCGGCTTTCAAGGCCAGGTTTGCATCTCATTGCAGCGGGTTTATGTTCATGAAGACTTATATGAGGCTTTCGTTGAAAAATTTGTCGCAGCAACGAAGCAGCTGAATATCGGTGACCCGCTTGATCCGGCGACAGATGTTTCCGCCTTAATTACAGCAAAAGATGTGCAGCGGACACTTGATTGGCTGGAGGAGGCGAAACAGCAGGAAGCGAAGGTGGTTGTAGGAGGGACATCTGAGGGGAATATATTATTGCCGACCGTTCTATTAGATGCCGATCCTTCTCTAAAGATATCCTGTCAGGAAGTATTTGCGCCAATTGTGCTGATAAATAAAGTGAAATCTGTTGATGAGGCGATTGAGCTTGTAAATGATTCTCGATATGGGCTTCAAGCTGGAATCTATACAGACAATGTCCATACCGCCTTAACCGCAGCACAGCAGCTGCATGTTGGAGGAGTTATGATCAATGATATCCCAACTTTCCGTGTGGATCATATGCCATACGGCGGGGTTAAAGAAAGCGGAGTCGGCCGGGAAGGTATAAAATATGCAATCGAAGAAATGACGGAACAGAAACTAGTCGTTTTTAATAGAAATTAAGAAAAAGGACTGCAAATCTTTTTGATAAAAGATGATGCAGTCCTTTTTGTTTAGATAAATGAGTTTTCTAGATTTTATCGGTAGGAAAGAGAAAATATCGGCAGCCTTCGCAAATATTAAGGTCACTTTCGCAAATAAGTCTGCCAGTTAAGGAATATATCCGCGACTTTCGAAAGATATCCGCCAGTTTTCGAATATATCCGCGACTTTCGATGGATATCCGCCAGTTTTCGAATATATCCGCGACTTTGGGTTGGATATCCGCCAGTTTTCGGATATATCCGCCGCTTTCGGTTGAATATCCGCCAGTTTTCGAATATATCCGCGACCTTCAATTGGATACCCGCAAGTTTTCGGATATATCGCCAGCTCCCAATCACTAATCTCTATTCGAAAATTGGCTTAACACAATCTTTCAATATCGCAAAACAATGTTTCAATTTTGAAAGATTTAACTGCGCTTTTCATGACCTTCAAACAAATAATCAGAAAAATAGATAAATATTATCTTGGCATGGAATTTGCAATATTAGTAGATAAATACTTTCAGTGAGGTGAAGTCCATTGACCCGTTATGAATATGGCGGTGATGAGTTTATTTTTGTGGAATTATCTGAAGCGATGAGTTTGGAAACAAATTTTCAGGCCATGGCGATTACAAAGACGTTGAGAGAGGAAAAGCTGCCAGGAATTCTAGATATTTGTCCTTCCAATGCATCTTATATGATTCGTTTTAATCCTGATATCATTCACCCAGATGAATTAATTTCAAAATTGAAAGAACTAGAACAGAATGTTTCATTAGAAAACTTTGAAATTACAGCTCGTGCAGTTGATGTTCCGATCTTATTCGAAGACCCTTGGACACATGAGGCGTTAATGCGTTTCAGGGACCGGCATCAGGATCCGACAGCAACTGACCTCGAATATGTAGCCCGCACAAATGGTTTTCAATCTAAAGAAGAACTCATTAAATCGATTACCGATAGCCCGTATCTTGTTTCGATGATTGGGTTTGTTCCGGGATTGCCATGGTGCTATCAAATGGTGCCTCGAGAACAGCAAATCGAAGCACCTAAATATGTTCGCCCTAGAACGTATACACCAGAGAGAGCATTTGGATTTGGCGGAGCCTTTGCCGTTATATACCCTGTACAAGGAGCGGGTGGATACCAGCTATTTGGGACGGCTGCGGCACCAATTTATGAAAAAGAACAGCGATTGCATGATTTTAAAGATTCTATGACCTTCCCTAGACAGGGGGATGTTTTCAGATATCGAAGCATTACGATGGAGGAATACGAGGACATTCGAAAAGAAGTGGAAAGTGGGGATTTCCGCTATTTAACAAAGGAAATTACGTTTAAGCCTCAAGAGGTACTCGAAAATCCGAAAGCATTTTCAGATTCCGTGTTAAGGAGGTTGTATGCATGATTAAAGTAATTAACCCTGGGCTTCAAACGACTGTTCAAGATTCTGGCAGAATTGGCCATTATGAAGTGGGAATGCCTCCATCAGGGGCCATGGATAAATACTCTTACTTTGCGAGCAATTTACTTGTTGGAAACAAGGAAAATGCCGCTGTTCTTGAAATCACTTATATGGGGCCAGTCTTAGAATTTCAGCAGAATGCAACCGTTGCCATTACGGGCGGTGAGATGCCGCCGAAAATCAATGGTGAGCCTGTTTCGATGTGGGAAACGCTTGAAGTGAAGGCTGGAGATGTGCTTTCATTCGATTTTATTAAACAAGGTGCACGTGTGTATTTAGCTGTAGCTGGAGGAATTGATGTGCCTCTGATCATGGAATCACGCTCTACCTATACACTGTGTGGCATAGGTGGCTTTGAGGGGCGGGCTCTTCAAGCAGGTGATGAATTAACGATTGGCAGCGATAACGAAACAGAAATCGCTACCGGAACCCGTATTAGTGATGAACTGATCCCTGCTTTTTCTAAAACAAATGACGTCCGTGTTGTTTTAGGATTATGCAGTTATCGATTAACAGAGGAAAGTAAAGAAAGGTTTTTCTCAATAGAATGGACAGTAACACCGGAAGCGAACCGTGTTGGCTATCGATTTAAAGGGGAGCGCTTAAATTTCGTTGAACGTGAACAGCCATTTGGAGCTGGAAGCAATCCATCGAATGTTGTTGATTTAGGCTATCCGATTGGATCCATTCAGGTGCCTGATGGGGTAGAGCCGATCGCTCTCTTAAACGATGCCGTGACAGGTGGAGGATACGCAACGATTTGTACCATTATTAGTACAGATTTAAATAAAATGGCCCAAATCAAAACAAATGAAAAAGTTCGGTTTGTGGCTGTTGATATCCACGAAGCACTTGAGATCCGCAAAGATTATCAGGATAAAATCAATCAAATGAAGCAGCAAGTATTAGCTCAAGTAGGAGGGTTAAAAAATGGCTGAACAAAAAACAGTACTAACACCAATCCCAGGAGTTTTCTATCGTAAACCAGCTCCAGATAAGGATGTGTATATAAAAGAAGGAGCCCCTGTAAAAGTGGGCGATGTGATCGGCCTTGTGGAAGTCATGAAAAACTTTTATGAAATAAAAGCAGAGAATGAGGGAGTTCTAGCACAATTCTTTGTTGAGGACGAGGACCTTCTCGATGCAGGCCAGGAAATAGCAGTCATCATTGAACAGTAAATTTTTTCTGAAGAGGAGGGAAAAAGCGGATGGCTTATTTTAAAAAGGTGCTGATTGCAAACAGAGGGGAAATTGCGAGGAGAATTATTCGCACCTGTAAGAGGCTTGGCATCGATACAGTTGCAGTCTATTCCGAGGCTGATGCAGAGGCGCCTCATGTTAGTGAGGCTACTGAGGCTGTTTGCATCGGTCCAGCCCAAGCGAAAAAAAGCTATCTTAATGTAGAAAAAGTTATTCAGGTAGCAAAAGAAACGAAAGCGGATGCAATTCATCCAGGCTATGGATTTTTATCGGAAAATCCGGAATTTGTTCGCCGCTGTGAGGAGGAAAATATTGTTTTTATCGGTCCTTCCGCAGAAACGATTCGCCTTATGGGGAGCAAGCTTGAAGCACGAATTCAAATGCAAAAAGCAGGCGTAAGCGTTGTGCCGGGCACGGATAAGAGCATTGATTCTATAGAGGAAGCCATTCAGATTGCAGACGATCTTGGCTATCCGCTTATGTTAAAAGCGAGTGCGGGCGGCGGCGGTATCGGGATGCAGCTCGTGCATAATGAAGACGAGTTACAAAAGGTGTTTGATTCGACAAAGCAGAAAGCAAATTCATTTTTTAATGATGGCACCGTCTTTTTAGAGAAGTGGATTTCAAAGCCTCGTCATATTGAGGTGCAAATTGTTGCAGATGCTTTTGGAAATGTTCTGCATTTATTTGAAAGAGAATGTTCCGTCCAACGACGAAACCAAAAGGTAATAGAGGAAAGTCCTTCACCGTTTTTAGATGAAGCCCTTAGAAAAGAGCTGTTGGAAGCGGCCATACGTGGTGTAAAGCAAATCGATTATACAAATGTCGGCACAATGGAGTTTATTTTTGACGAAAATAAAAACTTCTATTTCCTTGAAATGAATACCCGTTTGCAGGTCGAACATCCGGTTACAGAGGAAATTACAGGATTGGATTTAGTTGAGCTTCAGCTGAAGATTGCTGCTAAAGAGAGATTATCTTATACACAGGATGAGATCGCGAAAACAGGTCATGCAATTGAATGCAGGCTTTATGCGGAGGATCCGTTCACTTTCTTCCCAAGCCCTGGGGTTATTTCGAGTATGGAACTGCCAGAGGACAATGTGAGGTATGATTTCGGTTTCATTAACGGAAGTACGGTTACCCCTTTTTATGATCCGATGCTTGGAAAAATCATCGTTCACGGCTCATCACGTGATGAGGCGATTAGCAAAATGCAAAAGGTGCTTGAAGAAATGGATATTCAGGGAGTAAAAACAAATCTGCTTCTCCTCCAAAAGGTAATGAAAAACGGCCAATTTATGAATGGAGATTATACGACTCAATTCCTATCAGAAAATTTAGGTCAATTAGTTGAGAGGTGATCCAATGTATAAAGTAGATTTGAACTGTGATATGGGGGAAAGCTTTGGCCTTTATGAATTAGGCAATGATGAAGAAATGATGCAGTATATTACCTCTGCCAACATCGCATGCGGCTTTCATGCTGGAGATCCACATGTAATGAGGAAGACGATAGAGCTGGCGAAGAAATATGATGTTGGCATTGGAGCGCATCCAGGATTCCCTGATTTATTGGGCTTTGGCCGACGCTACATGACTTGTACACCATCAGAAATTAAAGATTATGTCATGTACCAGGTTGGGGCTTTAAGAGAATTCTGTGCTGCAGCAAAAGTGAATATCCAACATTGTAAACCGCATGGAGCTTTATTTATGAAAGCGGCGGAGGATAAGGCATTAGCGCGTGCCATTTTAGAGACGCTTCACGATATCGATCCGGAAATGATTATTTTCGCTCTTAATCAGTCCGAATTGTTTGAGGAAGCAATTAAAATGGGCGTTCCTGTTGCGAAAGAAGCTTATTCGGATCGTGAGCATACTGAAAGCGGTTCGATTGTTTTGACGAGGAAAGGGTCGGCAATCACCGATTATGAGGCCATGGCGCAACGGGTTGTCCGAATGGTGAAAGAGGAACGGGTTATCACTCATGATGATAAGGATACTCCGATTAAAGCTGAAACCATTTGCATTCACGGAGATACACCGGGTGCTCCTATTTTAGCCAAGAAAATTGTTGAGGCCTTAAAAGCGAGCGGAGTGGAGATTGTTCCGATTAGGAAAATAATTTAAATAAGTGGTCATCGCTCCCTTCCTATATAGGAAGGGATAAGGCTGTGATAGGCAAGGTTTTAAACGGAATTATTCGAATTTTAAAAATAAACATCAAGATGTCAAAACTGTTATAAGGAGAGGTCGCTTTGAAAATTGAGCATACATATACTTTCAAGGGTATCCCAAGAGAAGTGCTATGGCGAACGATACAAGATAAGGAGGTGTTGAAAAGGTCGTTACCAGGATGTAAGTCATTTGTTGAGGTGGAGGACAATGTTTTTGAGTCTGAGCTAGGCATTAGTATTGGTCCTGTAAAGGGAGTTTTTACAGGGGATGTCCGGCAGGTTGATCAAAAGGAGCCTGAATTTTACCGTCTGCTTGTTACCGGGAAGGGCAAGCCAGGTGAAATTGATGCGGATGCTGAAATGGCTTTGATTGAAACAGAAGAAGGAACTGTACTTGAATGTAAGGCAGATGTGAAATTGACAGGTATTCTCGCTTCGGTTGGCCAGAGAGTCATGAGTGGAGTAGCGAAGGTCGTCATTGGTCAATTTTTTAAAGATATAGATAAAGAGGCGAAACAGCTCGTCTAACGTAACTTTATTATTACTGAAGCGAGCCAAGGTTAATGTAATTAAAGGTACAAATTGGGAGGTGCAGTGGATGGCAATCGAAAATGTAAATGTAAAGGTGAAAATCAACGGAAAAGAAAAATGCGCGGATGTAGAGCCGCGAACGCTGCTTGTTCACTATATTCGTGATGATCTTGGTTTAACTGGGACACATATTGGCTGTGATACGAGTCAGTGTGGCGCATGTTCGGTTATGGTGGATGGAGAAGTAGTGAAATCATGTACGATGTTGGCTGTTCAAGCGGATGGATCCGAAATTACAACGGTAGAAGGTCTTGGGCAAGTAGGTAATTTACATCCAATCCAGCAAAGCTTTTGGGAAAAGCATGGACTGCAATGCGGCTATTGTACACCAGGGGTTATGATTGCAGCGGTTGGTTTGCTGAAGCAAAATCCAAATCCAACTGATGAGGAAATTCGCGAAGGCCTTGAAGGGGTTATTTGCCGCTGTACTGGCTATCAATTTATTGTTGAGGCAGTCAAGCATGCAGCACAGCTAATGAGAGAATCGGAAGTTCAATTAGTAGGAGAGGAGCGCTCATAATGACAAAGGTTGTTGGTGCTCGGCTGAAGAGGAAAGAAGATCCTAAGCTGATTACAGGTAATGGTAGTTTTTCAGATGACATTGTACTCCCAGGAATGCTGCATGCCGCTATTTTGCGGAGCCCGCATGCACATGCCATGATCAAAAGCATTAATGTGGTGGAAGCATTAAAGGCACCAGGGGTTGTCGCGATTTATACCGGGAAAGATCTTGAAGGCAAAATTGGCCGTATCCCTTCCTCATGGCTAGTCCCGGGATGCGACCTGAAGGAAGCTCCACAATATCCACTAGCGATCGATCGTGTTCGATATGTTGGGGATGGTGTTGCACTGGTCATTGGAGAAGGCCGCTATGCTGTTAGAGATGCTATGTACTTAATTGATGTAGAGTACGAAACTCTTGCTCCTGCTGTAGGGCAGAAGAAATCGATGCAAGACAATGCTCCACTTGTTCATGACGATATTGAAAACAATATTGCGTTCCATTGGAAAGCGGGAGCAGTGCCTGAAGAGGTTTGTGAAAATGCCGAGGTATCTATTAAGCAAAGCTTTTATGTACAGCGGGTAGCGCCGAGTCCGATTGAAACACGTGCAGCTATTGGCCAGTATAATCCAGGAAGCGGTGACTTGACACTTTGGTGCACTTCCCAAAATCCTCATATTCATCGGATGGTTTTAAGCGAAGTGCTTGGAATCTCAGAAGCCAAATTACAAGTAATTGCTCCAGATATGGGGGGCGGATTTGGCGGAAAAATCGGCGTCTATCCTGATGAAGCGCTTGTTGGCTATGCAGCACGGGATTTAGGGCGGCCGGTGAAATGGATTGAGGAAAGAAATGAGCACTTTACCGCCTCTAACTATGGACGTGATGAAGTCCTTGATGTCGAGTTATATGGGAAAAGGGATGGAACGCTAAGTGCCATTCGAGTGAAAAATACCCATAACGTCGGCGCATATTTATCGACAATGGGTCCAGGAGTTTCAACGATTGATTTTGGATTAATGATTACCGGGGCTTATAAAATCCCTCATGCATCATGTGAAACGTTCGGCGTTTATACGAATACAACACCAACTGATGCCTATCGTGGGGCAGGTAAGCCGGAATCGACGTATCAAATTGAGCGTGCAATTGAGTTATTCGCAAAAGAGATCGGGATGGATCCTTTAGAGCTTAGAAGGAAGAATTTTGTCCAAAAAGAAGAGTTTCCTTTTACAAATGCACAAGGTTTAGTATATGACAGCGGGGATTATGAAAAGCCGCTGGTAAAGGCTCTTGAGATTCTTGATTATAATAAGTTCCGGGATGAACAGAAGGAATTACGCAAGCAAGGAAAACTTGTTGGCATTGGGTTCTCCACCTATGTGGAATTATGCGGATTTGGCCCATCTAAGGTCGCAGGCGCTATTGGATTCCAAGGGGGAGTTTGGGAAAATTCAACCGTTCGAGTCCATCCATCTGGAAAGGTGACGGTCTACTCAGGAACCTCTCCACACGGACAAGGCCATGCAACAACCTTTGGGCAAGTAGTATCAGAAAAGCTTGGCATTCCGATGGATGACATTGAACTCGTGTTTAGCGACACAAAGTCAATCTCGATGGGGTGGGGAACATATGGATCCCGTTCAGTAGCCGTAGGGGGCGCTGCAGTTTCCTTTGCGACAGACCGTGTCATTGAAAAGGCAAAGAAAATTGCTGCCCATGAGCTTGAAGCTTCTGTAGAAGACATTACATTTAAAAATGGAATCTTCTCAGTGAATGGCCAACCAGGCTTTGTACGCACATTCCAGGAAATAGCCAAATCAGCCAATATGGCATGGAATTTGCCGGAAGGATTAGAACCATCCTTAGAAGCTCAGGCCTTTTTCGACCCGGAAAACTTTGTGTATCCGTTTGGCACACATATTGCGGTTGTTGAAATTGATAAGGCTACTGGACAAATTGAAATCAAACGATATATAGCAGTTGATGATGTTGGTCGCGTAATCAACCCATTAACAGCAGAAGGCCAAGTGCACGGCGGTATCGCTCAGGGGATTGGCCAGGCACTTTGGGAGGGAGCAGTTTATAACGAAGATGGTCAGCTATTAACCGGTACATTCATGGATTATGTACTGCCAAAAGCTCGCTTTTTCCCTAAGATCGAAACGGCTTTTACAGAAACCTTATCCCCAGTTAACCCACTTGGTGCAAAAGGAATCGGAGAAACAGGAACGACCGCATCAACCCCAGCGATCATGAACGCAGTTATGGATGCGCTAGAGCAATACGGGATAAAAGATATTGAAATGCCGCTTACACCTGAAAAGGTGTGGAGAGCCATTTCAGAAAGTGAGGGCAAGTAAGTTGATACCTTCTAAATTTGATTATGTGCGCGTAAATTCTATTGATGAGGCTATTCAACAGTTACAGCAATGTAACGGTGAAGGAAAGCTGATTGCTGGAGGACATAGCTTAGTTCCACTTTTGAAATTCAGATTATCGGAGCCAGGCGCTCTGATTGATATTAGCCGCATTGCCGAGCTAAAAGGGGTTCAAAAGGATGGAGATCGCATCGTTATTGGTGCACTCACGACCCATTTCCAAGTTGCGAATGATCCAATTGTAAAAGAACATATTCCTGTATTATCTGAAACTGTTCGTCAAATTGGCGATTTGCAGGTGCGCAACCGAGGAACGATTGGCGGAAATATCGCCCATGCAGATCCAGCTGCAGATTTACCGGCCGCCGCTTACGTCCTTGATGCGGAAATTGCTTTTCATGGAGAAGATGGCCCTGAAAAGATGAATATTGATAGCTTTATAGTAGGACCGCTGATAACGATGCTCCCTGAAAATAGTGTGTTAACGAGCGTTTCATTCGCCATTCCGCCTAAGCATACGAAATCAACCTATCTTAAATTTTTCCACCCGGCATCTGGTTATCCTGTCATCGGAGTCGCCGTTGTTGCTGGGGTTGGGGAAAATGATGTTATTGATTACATTAAAATCGCCATTACAGGTGTCGGGGATGTTCCATACCGTGCGACCTCTGTAGAAGATAAGCTTCTAGGCCAAACCTTGTCTGAATCTGTGATTAAAGAAGCTGCACAATTGGCAGCCGATGAAGGGGAAATGGCGAGCGATCTATACACTTCTGAGGAATATAGAAGAAACCTGTGCAAGGTTTATACGGAAAGAGCTTTGCATTCTGTCTTTTATTAAAAGGATATTTTTATAGAAAAAATGTTGTTTTGAAGCAAATAAAAATTGATAGAAATTCGCAGTGGGCTAATGGCGCACGCAATGAAGAAAATCGCC